>DATEUD010000105.1:0-49493 GCA_035283265.1 Nitrososphaera sp. | reverse complement strand
AGGCAAGCACACAAGCGCCAAGATAATCGCGGAAAGGACGGGCGCGGAGATAATCGACATCAACAGGGTCGCCATAGACAACAACGCCATCGCAAAAAAGACCAAGCGCGGCCTTGAAGTTGATGTCAAAAAGCTGGGCAGGCTCCTTGCCAAGTTGCTCAAGGCAAGAAAGGACCTGATAGTAGTGGGCCACCTTGCGCCCTATGTGATAAAGCCGGCCGGCGTCAGCATGGTGGCTGTATTGCGGAGATCACCCTACGAGCTCGAAAAGACGCTTGAGAAGCGGGGATACAGCGCGGAAAAAATAAGGGAAAACCTTGCGAGCGAGATTCTTGGTGTGTCGCTTTACGATTCATTGAAAGCGTTTGGCGGGCGCAAGGTCGCCGAATTTGATACTACGAGCAAAACCCCAGAGCAGAGCGCCGGCGAAATAAGGGCAGCCCTGCGCAAAAAGCCAAAGCCAGCAGGAATAGATTGGCTCGCGCTGGTGTCGGAGCGCGGCGACATGCAGAGATTCTTTGAATACTAACGTTTACATTTTTGCGTCCCGATCAGGATGACTGATGGGCAGCGCGCATGAGCGACGCGGCAATCAAGGCAAAGACAGGCAGGGACTGGCAGCAGTGGTTCGCAATCCTCGACAAGGCGGGCGGGACGAAAATGACCCACAAAGACATGGCCGGGTACCTGTATGAAAAACGCGGTATTCCCGGCTGGTGGTGCCAGATGATAGCAGTCACGTACGAGCAGGCACGCGGCCTGCGGGACAAGCACCAAAAGGCTGACGGCTACGCGGTGAACGCGAGCAGGACGTTTGAAGTCCCGGTCAGCGTTTTATACAAAAATTGGAATGACGGAAAATTGCGCAAGCAATGGCTCAAGGACAAGATTGTCATCAGAAAAGCTACCGCATACAAGTCGATGCGGATCACGTGGAGCGACGACACGCATGTTGACGTATATTTCTATACCAAAGGTGCAACAAAGAGCCAGGTGGCAGTGCAGCACGGCAAGCTCGCCAGCTCGGCTCAGGTCGAGCGCATGAGGTCGCGCTGGAAAGCCGCATTGACGCGCCTAACAGGCGTGCTGTGACGTAAAAATTCGTATATATATCACTCTAAAGATACCAATCAGGATGGCTGCAGTTGTTACCCGCAAATTTGGAGAGGAGGCGCTCCACTTCCTTGGAAAAAAGGTCTCTGTAGAAACTTCGGATAATAAAGTTTACAATGCAACGCTTGCTGGAATCGACGAAAAGCTTGATGTTGTGCTCGACAACGTTGAAGGGCACGGCATCCTGAAGGTGATAGTCAACGGCGCGTTTGTAAAGGAGATAAGGTTGATGGAAAAACCGTTTGACTTCAAGGCGCTTGCAGAAAGGCTTTCAAGGGTCTTTCCCGGCTTGGTGAAGGTCCGCGAAGACGTGGGCGCGATAATCGTCATGGACAAGATAAAGGTGACGCAGTCCGGCGTCGAAGAAGGCTCGGGGCTGGCTGCAGACAGGGTCAGGTCCATCTACGACGACTTCATGAAGGAGACAAAGAAGTAGTTGTGTTCGAGGTCCGGTACTCGGATCTTGCGGCCCGCATAGGGAGGATCGGTACTCCCCACGGCGTCGTCGAGACGCCGGCATTTGTCCCGGTGGTTCATCCGGTGAGGCAGACGGTAAGCACACAATTATTGAAAAAGATGGGCTTTGACATTGTCATTACTAACGCATACATCACGCTCAGGCATTACGGCGACGAGGCGCGGAGGCGCGGGATACATGATATTATTGGGTACGACGGTGTTGTCATGACAGACTCGGGCGGCTACCAAGTGCTTGAATACGGCTCTGTTGAAGTCGAGCCGGCAACAATGGCGCAGTTTGAAAAAGACATCAGAAGCGATATGCCGATCCCGCTTGACAAGCCAACCGGCTATGGCCTCGATTACGAGCGTGCAAAAGAGTACGTCGCCATCACGCTGAAAAACGCGCAGGAGACGCTAGATGTTGTGGGCGACACGGATGCGATATGGGTTGCGCCGGTGCAGGGCGCTGAGCACTCTGATCTGGTCGAGCATTCTGCAAAGGAGCTTGACAGGATGGGCTTCCAGCTCATGGCGCTTGGAAGCCCGGTCGAATTGATGGAGGCGTATGAATTTGCGACGCTTGCGCGCATGATAGTCGCCGCCAAAAAAGTCATCCAGACCAAGCCTGTACACCTCTTTGGAGCCGGCCACCCGTTCACCATCCCGCTTGCAGTCGCGCTTGGCTGCGACATGTTTGACTCGGCTTCCTATATGCTGTATGCAAAGGACGGCAGGTACATGACCCCGAGCGGGACATTCAGGCTTGACGAACTGACGTATTTGCCGTGCCAGTGCCCGGTATGCTCATCTCACAGCTTACAGGAGTTGCGTGCGATGGAAAAGGATGAGCGCATGATTGAAATTGCGCAGCACAACCTCCACGTCCTCAAGGCCGAGGTGGACGCAGTTAAGCAGGCAATAATGGACGGCCGGATGTGGGAATACGTCATGCATAAAGCGCGGGCGCATCCAAAGCTGATGGAAGCGGCGCAACTCTTCAAAGATATCGAGATGCTCGAGGACGGCACGCCCCTCTTCAAGGAAAGGGCGATTTTTTTCTACGATCCGATAGACCAGCACCGTCCGGAGGCAAGAAGGTTCAGGAGGGCAGCTGCTGCATTCCAGTCGAAGAAGAAAAAGCTGGTCCTATGCCCCGAAGAGCAGGTCCACCCATTCTACTCTACCAAAACCTACAGGGAGATTGTAAAGAGATACCCCGACGCGCAGGTCTGTAGCTACAGCCCGTTCCTCGGGATAATCCCGGCCGAAATATCTGACGTTTTCCCGGCGTCGCACAACCTTGCCACAAGGTCAGGCCACAGGCCCGATGACTATCCCACTTTTATTGAATCATTGAAAGAGTTTGCAGCCAGGTTTGAGGAAGTAGCGATCGTGGCCGACGATTTCATGAAGCAGGCCGCCAAGACTGCAAAGCTAAATGGCCGGTTTGTCGATAATACTTCTGATCTTTGATATACGACGACGCGATCAGGCTGCAAAAGGAAATTGCAAAAAAGGTAGTCACACAAGACGATTTTGGGGAGATCAACCGCATCTGTGGGGTCGACGTTGCCTACAGCGGCGACGCCGCGTACTGCTCTGTAGTGGTGATGGACACGAATTCGCAATTGGTCGAGTCTATCGACGCAGAAACCGTGGCGACACATTCCTACGTGCCCGGGCTCTTCATGTTAAGAGAGGCTGAGCCCATCTTCCACACGCTCGGGATGCTAAAGCACGACTATGAACTGTTGCTAGTCGACGGCCACGGGCTCTTGCACCCTAGGAAATGCGGGCTAGCCTGCTACGTCGGCGTGACGCTTGACAAACCGGCGATAGGAGTTGCAAAAAGCCGACTATGCGGGACAGTGCGGCCTGACGGCTTTGTAGAGCTGGGCGGCGAGATCCTTGGCTACGCGATTAGCAAAAAGATGTACGTCAGCGTTGGCCACAAGATAAGCCTAAAGACTGCAATAGCAATTGTGAAAGAGCTTGGCGCCAAGCCGCTGAGGCTTGCAGACATTAATTCCAAGGCGCAAAAAAGAAGGAGGAAAGGGCTCAGGCCTTGACTGTAAGTGGCTGCTCTTCGACCTTCTCCAACTCGGGTTCTTCTACAGGCACCAGGTTCTTCAGCTTGCCCCTTTGCTTGTGCTCATAATACATGTAGTCGCACATTGGAGACATAATGCAGGTTATAGCAGATAAGGCTTTTGATAATTAGAAAATAAAAATGAAAAAAGGAAAGGAGTTTGTCGTCGGACTTAGCCTTCTTCCCAGCCCTTGTCGAAGACACCGTTCTTGTGCAGAGGGACTGGCTGTCCTGGAGTGTACTCCATCGGCCTCATCCAGAAGATAGAGTGTGTCGGGCATACGCCTAGACAAGCGCCGTCTGAGATACATCTTTCTGGATAAAAGACGAACGCCTTACCCCTCTTCCATCCTTCGACTGGTTTTACCCTGAGAACGTCCGGGCCAAGGGCAGTGCAAATCTCTACACAGAGTGCACAGCCTATGCATCTTTGCTCATCGATGTCTGGAAGTATAGCAATTGGCATCTATAATTCACTTAGATGTCAGTATTGTTCGAAACTATTTAAACCCTATGGATACTGCAAAACGCTGTTATAACTTACGCAGAGCAACCGTGCTTACGCTGGCAGATTGAAAAAAGAAGGGAAAGAGGAGAAATCTTATTTGTTCATTCGGAGAACGTCTACTTGGCCGCTGTGTAGCCAATCCTTCAGCTCTTCGTGGCTCGGCTTTGCGTCGTGCTTGCCTTGCAGATGAAGATGCAGAAGAACATAGTTAATCTGGTTGACCAACGGTTTGTTTGATTCGTCGCCTCTGCGAGCCTTTGCCTTCAAGTCAGCTGGAACACTTTTCCACCAGTCATCAAATTTCCTAACCATAACACCAAAGTGAAAAGCGAACTTAATAAGCGTTTTGGGTTTTTCCAAACGCCGTTATATACCATTCGCGACGGATTTCGTAACGCATTAGAAATATAGGGATTGGGGAAACAAGTAAGCCAATGCCTTTTGCGATCCAGGAATTGCAGAGCGCGTACAAAGCTTATCGGCAGTTTCTCACCAGCGGCCCGCCTCCCCACCATGCCCGCTACATCTTTCCATTCTTTGCAGGATCGTATTTCGCATACCGCAAGGTTGACGTAGAGAGGGTGGCAGCAATTGTCAAGTCAATCTCAAGTGATCCAAGCTACCTTGATGTTGGATGCGGCTACGGTGACTTTCTTGAGAAGGTGCGCAGGCTCGTGCCAGATGCAGTCGGTATCGAAAAGGAGGGTGGCATCTTTTACTCCTTTCAGGTGCAAAAGCCTGACTACATCCAGCTGATGCCAGTTGAGGGCTTGTCCCGGCCAGTCGACGCGGCCTTTGTGGGCTGGATGGAGCCGGGACAGGATTTCCGCAGATTTGTAGCACAGAGTGCCAAGTGCGTGATCACGACTTTTGACGCTGGAGGCCAGTGCGGCATGAACGGCGGCTGCGAATACGACGAGTTTGGCTACCAGCGCGTAGCGTGGTGGAGGACGCCTTCGTGGATAGACGTCAACGCGGAGCTCATGAACCGCTATTACACGCCGTCCCTTGACGCTAAAAAGAAAGAGGAACTTGCCAAATTGCGCACTGCACACAACTTTTGGTACGTCTATGCAAGGCCAGGCATTGCAGGCAGGGTCAGGCCAAGCTTGAAGGCGCAGCTGGAAAAGGAAGACCCGGATGATAGGTTTGACTTCGAGTCCGTGCTTGACGAATGCGGGTACGGCTACAACGAGGAGCTGCCGGCACTGACAAGCAACAAAAAGTTATGGGAAGTGATGTTGGATGCCGTTTAACATCGAAGACCTGCGCAAGGCGCGCCAGTCGCTGGCGCAGTTCAGGTCAGCTGCCGTATCGCCGCACCACGCCCGCTACAGCTTTCCATTCTTTGCAGGATCGTATTTCGCATACCGCAAGGTTGACGTGCTGCGCGTCGCAGCCATAGCGCGGGCGAGCTCGACGAATCCAAGCTACCTTGATGTTGGCTGCGGCTACGGTGACTTTTTGAAGAGCGTTAGAGAATTCCTGCCAGAAGCTGAGGGGATCGAAAAGGACACAAGTATTTTCTACAGCCTTGGCATTGAAAAGCCGGGTCACATCAGGATTGCAGACGCGCACTGGATAGGCAGAAAATACGACATCATCTTTGTAGGCTGGATGGAGCCGGGGCAGGACTTTCGCGATCCAGTTGCAAGAAGCACTGACATCATCGTCACGACGCTTGACCAGGGTATCAGCCTGGCGGCCGAGTTTGACGGCCACGGCCTTCAGAGGATCGCTTGGTGGAGGACGCCTTCGTGGGAGGATGTAAACACCGAGATAATGAACAGGCACTACACCAAAATGCCTGACGGCAAGCGCGCTGGACTTGCCAAGATGCGCGGCGCACATAATTTGTGGTACGTCTACAGCAGGCCGCAAAAGGCCGGCATTATCAAAGAGGCGCTCAAAAAGCAGGTCGAAATCGAGGCGGCTGATCGCTACGACTTTGAGTGCGTGCTTGACGAATGCGGGTACGGCTATTTGCAAAAGCTAGAGAACTCGGCTGCGCCGGAGCGACTGTGGCAGGTCCAGTGGAATTAGCAAGATTTAAAGTGTGTATTGCTAACAGCTTTATTGTAGCAACAAATTGAAAGTAAAGGTTATGGGAGCGGCCAAAGAGGTCGGCCGCTCGGCGTTTCTCGTAAATTGCGACCACACCAACATATTGATGGACTATGGCGTCCTCCTCAAAAGGGAGCCAATTTTCCCGATGCACGTCAAACCAAAGGAAGTAGACGCGGTGGTGATCACCCATGCACATCTGGATCATTCCGGCTTTGTGCCGTCGCTTTATTTGTCCGGCACGGCCGACATCCCGGCGCTAGGCACCCTTCCAACGTTTGAGCTATCTGAATTGCTGATTGAAGACATGATCAAGCTGTCAGGGTTCTACTTGCCATTTGAGTACATTGACGTCGTGACCATGCTCAAGAACTCAAAGAACCTGAAGTACAGGGAGCCCTACGTGGTGAATAGCGCCAAGGTGATGCTCCACGAGTCGGGACACGTCGTGGGAGGCGCGACCGTGGTAGTAGAGCACGAAGGCAAGAAGTTATTCTACACCGGCGACATCAACACCCGCGGCTCGAAACTATTGCGGCCGGCGGACCTTGACATTGGCGAAATAGACATGATGATAATAGAAAGCACCTACTCGCAGACAGAGCAGCAGCCTCGTGAAGAAGCGGAAAAGGATCTCATCGAATACGCCAATGATATCATAGAACGCGGCGGCACACTTTTCATCCCTTCGTTTTCAGTGGAGAGGGCGCAGGAAATAGCGTGTGTCCTGAAAGCAAACAATTTCAAGCACAAGGTCGTGATGGATGGTATGGCCCTGAAAGCGAATCAGATAATGAGTCGCCACCCGGCGTTTCTCAAGGACCCGGACATGTTTAAGCGCGCCATAGGAGAGGCCGAATGGATACAGGGCTGGAGCAGGAGGCGTAAAGTCGCCAATGAGCCGTGCGCAATAATTTCGCCGGCAGGCATGCTGGTCGGCGGGTCCGCCGTATTCTACACGCAGCAGGTAGCGGATAGCGACAAGAACGGCATTGCGCTTGTATCGTACCAGGGAGAAGGGACGCCGGGCAGGATGCTTCTTGACAAGCGCGTCGCGAATTTTGACGGCAAGATAAAGAAGTGCTATGCCGACGTCAAACGGTTTGAATTCTCCGGCCACAACAGCAGGAGCGAGCTCTTTGAAATCCTGGATCGCATCAAGGGCAACCCCAAGGTGCTGACGGTGCACGGCGATGGGCCCTCGTGCGTCAGGTTTGCCGAAGAGATCAGGGAAAAGTACGGCTACGACGCGCGGGCGCCAGATCAGGGTGAAGTATTCGAGGTTTGATAATCAAGAACACCGACCCGTACAAGATGAAAAAGTGCGTGTCGTGCAAGCGCGACATTGCGCTGAACGAGAAATATTTCACCTACCCGCTTTCATTGCAGCAGGTATGCTTGGTGTGTGCCGAAAAAGAGATACCGAAAACCATTGCGCTTTTGCAGAAAGACTTGGACAAGATAAGACAGGAAAAAGCCTAGGTACTAACTGCTTCCTCTTTTGTTTCCTCTTTCTTTGCAGGGGCTGCATGTTCAATAGAGCCCACCTTGCTGCCGGGATTGACGTAGGTATAGCCGCTCTTTGTCACCACCTTTCCGTGTACAGTGCCAAAGACTTCGACATCGCCCCACTCGTTCTCAAGGTTGCCGCGTATAATTCCGAGCATCCTGCAGGTGCCCTTGCGCACGAAAAGGTTGCCCAGAACCTTGCCCTTAAGCTCAAGATGGCCGCAGTTGAGTATTACATCTCCGAGAACTTCCGCCAGCATGAGAGTATCTTCGAAGACCGTGACTGAGCCCATACGCTTGCCGTCCACTATCTTCATTACTACATATCTGTGGCATGAAGGTAACCCATTAGCTCAAGAGTGCAACAAGATGCACAAAAGGGTAAAAATTGACTATTCCAGCCGTTCGCGCTTGACCCACACGGTCCTGCCCTTGTGGTCAAGGAGCTCTACAGAGCGATCCAGCAGCTTTTTCCTGATTTCGTCTGCCTCCTTGAATTTTTTCTCTGCCCGCAGCCTGTTGCGCGCTGATAGAAGCTCCTCTATCCCTTCCCTTTCTTTTTCGCCTGTCTCTACTGTCTGGAGCCCGAGTATGTCCATTATTTTGTTGAACGCCGGCAGCGCCGCGCCAGCCATATCTTTTGTCAGTTTGTCAGCGGCAGCATACTGGTTGAGCTTTGTCGCTAGCTTCAGGAACTCGGTCAGTGCAAGCGATGTGTTCATGTCTTCGTCCATCGCGGCTTCAAACGCTTTCAGGGATTCGTCGCACATCCTCTGCACTACGTCAACCTCGTCCCCGCTGCCGACCGCAAAGAGCAGCTCATAGGCGCACGTCTCTATTTGGCGCCACCTCTGTACCGACTCTTTCAGCAAGTCTTCAGTATAATCAAGCGGCTTGGCGTAGTGCACCGACAGGCAGTAGAGTCTGAGCGGGTTCATGCCCCAATTCTTCAATGCTTGTTCTATTGTTACAATATTGCCAAGCGATTTGCTCATTTTCTGCGAATTTATCGTGACCATGCCAGAGTGGACCCATATCTTGGCAAGCTGCTTCCCCGTGCACGACTCTGACTGGGCTATCTCATTTTCGTGGTGCGGGAAGACGAGATCGTGTCCGCCGCCGTGGATCTCAAACGTGTCACCGAGATACTTCCGCGACATGGCAGAGCATTCGATGTGCCAGCCGGGCCTCCCATTACCCCATGGGCTTGCCCACACCGGGTCTTCTGAATAGAACTTCCAGAGCGCAAAGTCAAGCGGGTCTTCCTTTGACTGGTCGATCTCGATCCTAGCGCCTGACTCTAGCTCCCTGACCGGCTTTCTTGACAGCTTTCCATAACCGGGAAAGGACTTGACCCGAAAATAAACCCCGTTGAGCGTAAGGTAGGCGTGATCCTTTTTGATCAGGCACTCTATAAGCTGGATCATTTCCTGAATGTGCCCGGTCGCCTTTGGGTGGTGGTCAGCCCGCTTGACGTTCAGGCGGCCGAAATCGCGAAAGTAATTTTCAATGTATTTTTCCGATATTTCCTTAGCCTTTTTGCCCTCCGCTTTTGCGCGATTGATTATCTTATCGTCGACGTCTGTGAAATTTTGGACAAACAGAACTTTGTAGCCTTTTGAAAGCAGGTACCGGCGTAGCGTGTCAAACACGATGATAGTGCGCGCGTGGCCAATGTGCGAATTGTCGTAGACCGTGACGCCGCAGACGTACATCTTCACTGTATTGTTTTGCGGCTCCAGCGCCTCAACTCGCCGGCTGAGCGTGCTGTATAATTTCACTGCCGCTAAAGCGGTCTACCGGTATTTTACTTTTAGACCTCTATGTAAATGTCGTTTCCCCGGACATCTACCTTATAGGTCGTCAGCTTGACCCCTTCAAGGTAGTCGAGCAGCTCGCCCGTCCTGATGTTGTAATGCCATGAATGCAGCGGGCATTCCACTACTTCGCCGTCTATCTTGCCCGGAGCCAGCGAACCGTCCTGATGGCGGCATAGCGCCTCAATTGCGTAATATTTCCCCTTTGCAAAAAAGAGCGCGATTCTAGTGCCGTTGATGTCGAACTCCTTGCCGCCGTTGTCTTTGATCTCGCCTCTCTGGGCAACCTTGACAAATGCCAATTATCGTGCGGTAGACAATCTGGTTATAAATTGGTTGTCCGGGTAGAACATGCCTCCGCCACACCTAAATATCACTCGGGGCGCTATATCGTTCTAGATGGCGTCGTCGTACAGGTTCATGATGGCCGGCGTTCTCACCCTCATTGCTTTTGGCTTGGGCATGGCCCTCTACGGCTACCAGCAGGCGATCTACCCTATTGACAGCGCCCTTGGCTATTTGGCTAGAGCCGAATCAGCACAGACTCCTGATGAGCTTGCAGACTTTGTAAGAGCGGCAAAGAAGGCGATGCCAGAGAGCGGCAATCCCGTGTGGTCGTTCCCTACTGCAAGAACGGACTTTGCCTTGATACAGAGAACGCTTGACGACATTCTGGCCCGCGCAAATTCGATATCGTCACTCGAGCCGTACAGCACGGAATACAACACAGGCCTGTACGACATTCACGCGTCGATGAAGGCCATTCAGGAGGACCTTGTGGAGGCTACACCTTACCTCTACGTCAGCTTTACCAACATCATGCTCTCCGCCGTGTGGATAGCCATAATACTTGCGCTCTTTGCAATAATGAGAAGGGGAAGGGCCAAGTTCAGAGAAGAGTACGAGAACCAGTAGGTTTTATTGCACGCCAGATATCGCAAAACCATGCCCGGCAGGATAGCGGACAGCAGGATAGCGGACAGCAGGCTAGCAGGAAAGGGGAAACTGTCGCACGAATGGGCGGCCGGCCGTATGGGCATAGTTGAAAGGATAGTAACAAAGAACAAGCAGGGGCAGCCGCTGGCTGGCTTGCGGCTGGGGTTTTGCCTCCACATCACGAAAGAAACATCGGTCCTTGCGATGGCTACAAAAAGTTTAGGCGCAGAAATCGCGATCTGCTCGGCAAATCCGTTGTCGGCTCAGGATGACATTGCTGCCTTTCTCTATGACGAAGGTATAAGCGTTTATGCGTGGCGTGGCGAAACAAAGACACAGTATCATCAGTGCCTCCAGAGCGTCGTCAGGTTCAAGCCGGCGATAGTGATTGACGATGGCGGTGATCTGCATGTTGCAAATCACCGGCAAAAAGCAAGGGGTATTGTGGCCGGCACCGAAGAGACAACATCGGGTGTGAAAAGGCTCACCGCCCTAGAGAGAGCCGGCAGACTGCTCTATCCAGTAATAGCGATCAACAACGCGCGCACGAAATACCTTTTTGACAACAGGTACGGCACCGGTCAGAGCACGCTTGACGGCATACTGCGCGCGACAGACATGCTGCTGGCAGGCAAGAACTTTGTCGTGTGCGGCTACGGCTGGGTGGGCAAAGGCGTGGCATCCCGGGCAAGGGGCATGGGCTCTATAGTGACAGTTGCCGAAGTAGACCCGGTGAGAGCAATTGAAGCCAAAATGGACGGCTTTGCAGTAGCGAGGATGTCAGATGTCGCCCCGGTCGGCGACGTCTTTGTCACGTGCACCGGCCAGACGGGCGTGATAAGAAAGGAGCATTTCCTGAAGATGAAGGACAGCGCGATTCTGGCCAACGCGGGCCACTTTGACGTCGAGATCGACACTGACGCCCTCTATGCCATTGGCAGGACAGCGCAGGTCAGGCCAAATGTCGAACGCATTAATGTCAATGGAAAAAGATTGTTCCTGCTGTCAAAAGGGAGGGTGGTCAACTTGGTTGCGGCCGAAGGCCACCCGCCGGAAGTAATGGCGCTGTCGTTTGCCAACCAGCTGCTGTCGATTTTGCATGTTGCAAAGAACCACGATAGGATGGAAGCCAAAGTGCATAGCGTGCCAGAAAAAATAGACAATGAAGTTGCAAGGTATGCACTTGACGCTATGGGCATTAGGATAGACGTGATGACAAAAGAGCAAAAGCGCTACCAAGAGTCCAGTTAAAATAAATTCTAGTGCACGGATTGAAATTGTGATGCCGGACAGCAATAGCGCAGTTGTTACAAGCGCGCTCCCCTACGCAAATGGCGAGATACACCTTGGGCACATAGCCTCTACCTACTTGCCGGCAGACATTTTCACCCGCTTCTCAAGGCTCAACGGGATAAAGGCATACCACATCTGTGCCACTGATGACTTTGGCACCCCCATCTTGATAAAAGCGGAAAAGGAGAAAAAGAGCCCGGAAGAGTACGTAGCGTTCTGGAACAGACGCGACTATGAAGATTTCAGCTCATTGGGGATTTCGTTTGACTTTTTCTACAAGACAAGCTCGAAAGAGAACGTCGAGTTTGTCCAGCATGTTTTCAGAGAACTGCGAGAAAACGGCCATATTTACGAGCAGAATGTCATCCAGTCCTACTGCACTTTTGACAACAAATTTCTTCCGGACCGTTATGTAATTGGCAAGTGCCCCAACTGCGGCGCCGAAAACCAATATTCGGATCTTTGTGAAAAATGTGGGCGCGTGCCTGACCAGATACTGGAACCAAAGTGCGCCATATGCGGCCGGCCCCCAGTCAAAAAAGAAAGCAAGCATTACTTTTTCAGGCTGTCAAGCTTTGGGGACAAGCTGAAGGAGTGGCTATCGTCAAACCAGAATCTGCAGCCAGAAGTCAGGAATTATGTCATCAACTGGATAAACGAGGGTCTACAGGACTGGGACATCACCCGCGATCTCTCGTGGGGTGTGCCGATACCTGAGGCGGAAGGCAAGGTGTTCTACGGCTGGTTTGACAACCACCTTTGCTACATTTCGTCGCTCTTAAAATTCGTCAGCGACAAGGATGGCGACGGCAAAAAATTCTGGAATGAATCTAAAGTCTATCATTTTATTGGCAAGGACATTGTTTATCATCATTATCTCTTTTTGCCGGCAATGCGTCTTGGCATCAACTCGGAATACAAGCTGCCGGACTATATCCCAACTAGAGGCCACTTGATGCTCCAGAACCAGAAGATATCAAAGAGCAGGAACTGGTACATCGGACTCAAGGATTTTACATCCGCGTTCAACCCCGACTATTTGCGGTTCTACATCGCGTCTGTGGTCACGTATTCGCAGGATGATTTGAATTTCGACTTTGACGCGTTTTATCAGAGGATAAATAACGAGCTCATCGCAAATGTTGGCAACTTCGTAAATAGAGCATTGTCATTCACGCAAAAGTCATTTGGCGGCAAGGTGCCCGAGCCCGCAGGCGTTAACGATTCGCTTGCAAAAGAGCTTGTAGCAGCGGTGGACGAAGTAGGATCATTGCTGTCAGACAACGAGATCGACAAAGCGCTCAAGAGGATCCTGAAATACAGCAGCTACATGAACCAGTATTTCCAGACAAACGCACCGTGGGCAAACGAGGACACTGCAAATACCACGCTTTATGTATCGGTAAACGCGGTGCGATCATTGGCAATATTGTTAGAGCCGTTCATCCCGTTTTCGTGTGAAAAGATCTGGGACCAGCTCAAGTTGGGCCTCAGCGTGCATCAGCAGACCTGGGAATCGGCAAAGGACATCAAGACGATTGCGCCCGGCCACGAGCTTGGCAGGGTCGAGCCGATATTCCGCAAAATAGAAGCAAAGGAAATAGAGCAGTGGAAGAACAAGCTGGGTAGGCCATGACAACGCGCGCTCTCATGACAGGCAGGTTCCAGCCGTTCCACAACGGCCACCTTGCCTTGGCAAAGCAAATCTTGGAGGAGTGCGACGAGCTGGTAATAATCATTGGGAGTGCGCAGTTCAACTTTATCGACAAGGATCCGTTCACCGCCGGCGAAAGGGCGTTTATGATACACGAGGCGTTGAAGGAAGCTAAAGCTGACCTCTCCAAGTGCTATATCATACCTGTCGCAAATGACGAGAACAATGTGCGATGGATCGCCTACCTTAGGTCGATGGCTCCGCCCTTTGACGTGCTCTACTCGGGCAATGACTTTGTAAAATACCTTGTGCGATCTCAAGACAGCAGCATCATAGTCAAGAGCCCAAGGTTTGCGAAAAATGAGGAGTACAACGGCACAAATATCCGCCGCCTCATGTTGGCCGGCAGGCAGTGGAAGCAGCTCGTCCCGCCCGCAGTCGTCAGAGTGATCGAGCTGGTAAACGGCATGGAGAGGATGAGGGTTTTGGCCGGCTCTGATAGCAATCCGCAGAGGTGGTAGGCGTGCGAAAAGGCCTTAGAGCGTGCCCCATCTGTCCATCCTGCGGCTCTAAAAAGTTCAGAGTAATAGAGAATGGCGAAAAACAGATAGTGGTCGAGTGTCTCTCGTGCGCTAGGCAGCTGTCGATTTAGTTTAACAGTTTTTCATTCCTTGTTAGAACTTTTCAAGTCAACACCTTAACCCGATTTCGGGGTGAGTAATAGCAGAAATGTCGATAGAGGATCTTGTAACCATGTTGCCACTGCTCAGTATATTTAGCTCACTTGGCATGTCATTAGTCTTCAAGGATTACATCGCGGACCTCATTGCGACGATAGTCATCAGAAAGACAAAAGACATCAAGGTGGGCAACAGGATCAAGGTCAGCAATGGAGGTACCATCACCAAGGGAGACGTCATGGAAATCGGGTTACTTAGAACCACAGTCATGGAGGTAGGGGATGGCGAACGCCTTCCATCTGTTCGCACCGGCCGGCTGATCAAGGTGCCAAACTATATGCTCATTAGCAACCCTGTAATGATATACGGTGACACCATAATCGACGAGGTGGTGTCCTACATTCCACGCCCCTATCCCGATTCGCAGATGCTCGAAGAAAGTATGAAGCAGGCAATAGTCAACAACGGACATGGCCTCATTGAGGTGGGCCTTTACCAAAAGGAGGACAGGCTCGTTATACATGGAGTGTTCGAGGTTAAGACAAGCGAAATGTGCGATGAGCGCAGTAAGATCCTCAAAGAGTTTTTGGTGAGGAGCAGGCAGATCGGCACCGAACTTAGTCCTGCCGGAAAAGATTCACAGGCACAAAAGCCGAGTTCACAACAGCAACATGAGCCACTGATTGAGAGCAAGGTCACGCTCCCGCTACAGAACATAGAGAAGCAAGATTGATTATTTGAATGGGTTTGGTAGTTGCGGCAGCCTGAATTTTTCAGTGATATTGTCAGATATGCCGCTACCTTCGCTCATGAGGCCGGTTGAAGCAGTCATGGTTTCTTCCTCCTGATTTGCAGTGTCGTATTTCGGCCCGCCAAGGTAATTTAGCTCGCTTAGCGTCATGGTGAGAGCGCGAAGCTTGGCAAGCGACATTGCTGTGTCAACACCGCTCAATTTTTCCGTGGCGTTTATTGTAACGTCAAGTGTGGCGGTGATCAGAGCGGTGCCGTTTGCGTCCAGATTGACCTCTGTCGACGAAAGGTTTGGTAGCTGAATCGTGCAAAAGCCCGCACCGCTCGCGTTTACCAGAGTGAGATTTGTTGAAAAGCCTGCGACTGTGGCGCCTTGTACGTCATGGCTCCATCTCCCGGTTATAATCATCGGATCATCTGGGCCGCCGGCAAGCGAGCCTATCCCGCCGGCAGCAGAAAATGTTTCTAACTGGAAAGTGTGTAATTGCTTGCAGTCATGATCTCGTTCTCTGGGTTCAGCAACGCCTGCACCCCTAGACCATAGACCATAAAGCAGGGCAAACGCAGCCATTACCGGCAGGAGAAGCAAACAGACTGCGAGCATGTTCATGTAAACGAACATACCGAAAATGATTTAAGGAGACTCTAATTACGCTATGAAAAATTTTACGACTATGTTCTTACTATAACACGGTAAGTTCTAGCTTACTTGGGTGGATGCAACAAACTAATTAGGTCAGAAATTGCTACCATGCTTAAATATTCTACGCCCCATTGTAATGGCATGATAAAGATAATCAAGTCAGGCGAGCATTATCACAACGAAGAGGACTGGCTCTCAACCAACTGGCACTTTTCTTTTGCCCACTACCAGGACCCGGAAAAGATGAACTTTGGGCCGCTGCGCGTGTTCAACGACGACATCATACAGCCGGGGACGGGCTTTGACTTCCACCCGCACCGCGACATGGAGATCGTGACCTACGTCATTGACGGCGAGCTGGAACACAAGGACAACCAGGGTAACCGCGGCGTTATCCAGCCCGGAGAGTTCCAGAGGATGACCGCCGGCTCCGGGATATTGCACTCTGAATACAACCACTCCAAGGAAAAGCCGCTCAGGCTTTTGCAGATGTGGCTATTTGCAAACAGGCGCGGGCTCGACCCGTCGTGGGAGCAGCGCAGGTTTGGAAAGGAAGAAAGAATGAACAAGTTATTGATGGCAATAGTGCCAGAGAACGCCAAAGACGGACAGGCGCTTCATATTCATCAGGACGCAGCGATTTACATTTCATCGCTGGCGCCGGGAGGCAAGGTTGAGCATAAGCTTGCCAAAGATCGCAAAGCGTACGTGTTTGTGATAGAAGGTGGGGTGAAGCTGAACAGCAGCGCAATGGAGACGAGGGACGCGGCCAAAGTCGAGAATGAAAGCAGGCTGTCGATACAGGCTGACAGGCCGACAGAGCTGATTCTGCTTGACCTACCGGAGAAATATGCGATCAGCAACTGATGTGACCAGATTGCAGAAAAACCGGTCAATTTACCAAGCACTGTCCAATATAGTGGCATGATACCTGTTCCGGAAGACGTGCTTGTAGGCGCAGTGGACAAGGTGAGCAAAAGCGTTGTCAACATTGCAAGTGTCAAAATGCTGCAGGACCAGCTGTTCAGGGTCTTCCCCGTAGAGGGCGTGGGCTCTGGCGTGGTCATTGACGAAAAGGGATACATCCTGACGAACAACCACGTGATCGACGACGCAGAGAGGCTCAGAGTGACGCTCACGGACGGCAGAGTGCTGAGAGGCAGGGTGGCCGGGAGCGACGAAGTGACCGACCTTGCGGTGATCAAGGTAGAGGCCGAGCATCCGCTGCCGGCTGCAGAGCTTGGCAACTCGGACGACTTGAAGGCAGGCCAGATAGTGATGGCGATTGGCAACCCGTTCGGTTTGACCGGCGGGCCTGCAGTTACTGCCGGCATCGTCAGCTCGCTGAACAGGAGCATTCAGGCAAGGAGCGGCGTGCTGGAGCTGATACAGACGGATGCGGCTATCAACCCAGGAAACTCGGGCGGGCCGCTTGTCAACACAAAGGGAGAAGTGATAGCAATCAACACTGCCAACATGCCTTACGCTCAAGGAATCGGGTTTGCGGTCCCGATCAACACTGCCAAGTCGATATTGAAAGAGCTGATAGAGAAGGGTAGGGTGACAAGGCCGTGGATTGGCGTCGCGTCTATGAAGGTGACTCCGCAGCTTGCACGCTATTACGGATTGCCGGCAAGCGAAGGCGCGGTGGTTGCAAAGGTCGAACCCTACAGCCCAGCAGACGACGCCGGCCTGAGAAAGGGCGATATCATTGAAGGGATAGACGGCAGCAGGATCGAGGACCCAACCCAGATCGCGTCGCACGTGCGCAAAAAGCGTGTAAATGACCAGCTAACAGTGACCGTCAATCGCTACGGGCGCCAGTTCCAGGTCCCGGTACAAGTTGACGAGCGCCCATGATGCTACAACAACATTTTTGAGTGTGGGCTGTGATGACAACCCTAGTGTCCGACCATGATTCGATGGACGACTTGATAAAAGAGATTGAAAAGGGAGAGACAAGCATTGTGATTACCAAAGACG
Source organism: Nitrososphaera sp. (assembly GCA_035283265.1). Lineage (GTDB taxonomy): Archaea > Thermoproteota > Nitrososphaeria > Nitrososphaerales > Nitrososphaeraceae > Nitrososphaera. The sequence goes on along the minus strand of DATEUD010000105.1, from coordinate 31,992 downwards.
TGAGGAAATTCCGCAAACCCGTGACGGTGATATCGGGGCTACAGGACAGCCACAACGCCAAGGACGTGACCCGGCAGCTCAAGATCAAGATAGGCACGGGCGGCACGTTTAAAGACGGCCAGGTAATCCTGCAAGGCGATCACCGAGAAACGACGAAGGATCTACTGATCAAGATGGGCTTTAAGGAAGACTCGATAGAGGTGTACTAGTAGCATTTTGCTTACCAACTCACCAGATAGTTACTTCACAACTTATATTTCGCGGGAGGCATCATAGTGTGCAAGTGGAAGGCGACGCAACCGCCAAATCAACCCTCAAGGAAGAGGTCAAGCCAGAGGATTCTGCAAAAGAAAAAGAAGTGATGTCTGGAAAGACCGCGCAGATACTTGTCGAAGAGGAGCCGCTTGCTGCAACGGACTTTCACAACAACGACAACAAGGTCCTTTCAGTGTTGAATGAAGCAGGCTCGAACTACTCATTCAAGGGCCTGATGCGCAAGCTCAACTTGCATCAGCAGAGTTTATCCAGAGCATTACGCAGGCTCGAAGAAATGGGGATTGTAGAAAAGTCCCCGGTGGGCTACAGGCTCAGCAATACAGGCGAATCTACAATTTCAAAGGTCGATTTGCGCGGCCCAAAGGGCAGGGAATACATGCAATTACTCCAGACCTACATCCCGCTCAACGTCAGGGCTGTTGAAATCGTGCGGCAGCTGCTGGGCAGGTGGTTCAAGAACCTCCGATGGCTGGGCATGATAGAGAGTGGTACAGGTTACACGCTCCAGTGGGCAAGCGACGACGGCTCGTTCCAGATCAACTTGCGGATGATCTCCGACTATATCGTCGTCGAGACCAACGCGTCTACTGAAAAGGAAAAGGTGGAGGCGATGGTGGGATCGTATGCTATCTATGAGCAGATTACAAAGGCGATACAGAGTAAGCTCGGCGCATACACGGTCGACCACCGCGTCTCGTACAGCTAGCTGTGACCCATTTCTAGCATTGCTGGTCAATTAATCAGGCACCTTCGTATGCTATAGCATGACAACAATTGTAGGCATCAAGACCCGGGAAGGGGTCGTGCTAGGCTCTGACAAGAGGGCAAGCAAGGGCTTTTTCATCGGGAGCAAGATAACGCAAAAGATAGCCAAGATAGACGATACGCTCGCTGTGGCAATAGCTGGGCAGCTGTCCGACGCCGAATATTTGATCAAGATGGCAAAGGCAGAACGCAAGTTGATCGAGCTGCGCAGGGGTTTCCAGCTCACCGTCAAGGAATCTGCAAGATTGATCGCCAACATTGCGTATTCCGGCATGAAGAACTACCAGCCTTATTTTGTAGAGCTGTTAGTAGCTGGAGTCGATCAAGAAGGTGCGCACATTTATGCAGCAGACATGAGCGGCGCGATAACAAGCGAGGACTTTGCGTCTTCCGGCTCTGGCTCGCCGATCGCGTACGGCGTGCTTGAGAGCACGTACCACAAAGAGCTCACGAACGAAGAAGCCAAGCAGGTGGCCACAAAGGCAGTGTCTGCAGCGATGGAGCGCGACCCCGGCTCTGGCAATGGAATCGATGTGCTCGTGATCCCTAACCTGATAGTGGAGGTTGCAAGGTAAATGGCAGAAGCTGGAAACTACGGGACAAGGTACCCCTACTTCTACGGCCCAGAAGGCCGACTGGTGCTGGTCGACAGCGCGCTTGAAGCAGTGCGCAGAGGCTCGACTACAATAGGGATCAAGACGCCGTCGTTTGCACTGCTCGCAAGCCACATCAAGCCCGTCAGGCCGCTGATAGACCCAGCAGAAAAGATATTCGCGATCGACGGCCACATTGGCGCGACCGGCTCGGGGTACATCGGAGACATACTGCAGCTGATCGAAGAGCTGAGGCTTGAGGCGCAAAAGCACAGGCTCAACTTTGAGAGCCCTATCGACGTTGGGTCGCTGGCAAAACATCTGGGGTCGTTCCTACACAACTACACAATATACGCGGTCAGGCCGCAGGCGGCATCTGTCATTGTTGCAGGCTTTGACCAGATGGGCTTGCAGCTCTACCAGGTTGACCCAAGCGGGACGTTCATGCGCGGCTCTGGCTTTGCAATCGGCCAGTCGTCTGACGTTGCGTTTGATGTGGTACAGCGCGAATACAGCGCTGACATGAGCGTCGAGCAGGGAGTTGCGCTGAGCAACAAGGCGATAGAAAAAGCGCTTGGCGAGCGGCCGATAGTAGAAATAGGAGTGATCAGCGCGCAGGACCGGCAGTTCCAGAAGCTGCGCTAGCTATTTTTTTGCAGCAAGCGGCTTTATTTCCGGGCGCTTCCACTTGTTGGCCCACCGGGCCAATTCTTTTATTATTACTTCAAGCTCTTTTGCCTGAGGCGTGATGCTGTACTCTACTCTCGGTGGCACCTCGGGGTAGATCTTTTTCGTGACAAGCCCTTCGCGCTCTAGCTCCCGCAGGCGTTCTGACAGTACGGTGCTGCTGATGCCGGCGAGCGACCTCTTTAGCTCGTTGAACCTGATGACTTCTTTTGTGCTGAGGTTCTTCAAAATGTGGAGAGACCACCTTCTGCCTAGCACTTCCCACACGTCCACGATTGCGCACGTGGCTCCCTTACCGCCTGCCGGTTCTTCTTGCATACTTGGTAGTAATTACTGACTTGCTAATAAATATTGCATCATTCCCCATATCCGAACCTTGTCGACATCTAATGCGGAACATAAGATGACTGAAAAAGCTACGGCTATTGATAAAAGCAGACTATTGGCAGAAAATATATGGCAAAGAGAGTGACCCAGCGAGCCTTGATTCTGCAAGGCGGCAGAGCGCTAGGCGCATACGAAGCTGGAGTTATGAGGGCACTGGCCAAAAAATGAACAGAGGAAGATGAAAAGAACGAGCATCATGGCAAAAGGCCGTTGCTTGACATAGTTGCCAGCTCATCAATAGGAGCGCTAAATGCCACAATTCTGGCATGCCATGCGCTCAACAGAATGAAAGAAAAACCAAGGCCACCCAAGTCTGAATGCGGGCTTGGTGCAGTAGCTAAGCTGGAAAAATTCTGGAAGCAACGAGCTGCAAATTACAGTTTTCTTGACAACCCTTGGCTAAAGATGGGCATGAGCTGGTGGTGTGATAATGCCCAGTCAGTAGGAGAGTGCAAACGAATACTGGAATTTTTTCAAGCATTACTCAAAGCAAGTCGAGTTTAGAAAATCTTGCCATTTTTGGCAATACCTTCGACTTTCCCAGCTCTACTATGATCAATTTGTTCGAGAAGGGGGTTGCTGCAGGAAACAAGGCTTACGCACGTTCACATTAAAGTTGCCAGAAATATGACCAAAACGTTTTAATTGGTTTTCAAAAAGTTGGCTTACGTGCGCCCGGGTAGTATAGAGATACCTGGTTGCTTCTGAGTGAAACCAGAATCGTACAGTCCGGTCCAGTATGGGGGACTGTCACTCCTCCGACCCGGGTTCGAATCCCGGCCCGGGCGCTTACAATTACCTTCTCAGTTCACAGTAATGGGACTGAAAACGGCGTTCTTCCCCGATACCCCCCAGACTTGCAGAATACACATGTCTGTGCATAGTTCGACTGGTTCAACCTTGCTCCTCACAATTCACAGCGGCACAACTACTACTTGTTCAGCTCTGTTCGTTATGTTTGGCTCTATTATTGTATCTTGACCGTATCTTTTTGGCTACATGTTTGCCGTGTTTCGTAGCGACTTTACCAATTCGACTTGAAAGGAGAACTGTATTCATTATTGACAGCGTGGCACCTTCTACAACTTTCTCAGGATACATAGCTTCAACTGCAAAAATAATAGAACTAATTTTTCCGAAGAATACTATCCCTATCTTTAATACAAGAAATTTGCGGGCTCCCATGGCCAAAGCAACAACCTTCTGCTTCGGTCTCAATGACCGGGGTCGCTTTCCCATTTTACCCACTATGACAACTTGTGCATTCTCTACTACGGATATTAGCTTGATAGAAATCATGCTAAAGGTCAAGCCAACCAATGCTACGATGGCACCATAGCCCATCAAGTAGGCACCTCTCTCTGTGCTATCAACTAGCCTTGCAAGAGCAATTGCTGAATAAAACCGGCCAAGCTAAAAATCTTTGATATTCCTCGCGTTAACATCGAGCTTTAACATTCGAGAATAAAGCTCCTATTGCTGTAATTATTATTAACATCCAGGATGCCAACAAAATACGATAAACCTATCATCTCCTCATTCCACGTTCGAAGTAGTAGATGAGGCACTCCTTCTTCCCTGCTTGAGAATGGTCGCGGCAGAGCAGTCTTGTAGTTTCTGATGTCAAATTTGCACATATGTATATCAGAACAGAGCCTCAAGACGCTTCTGCATGCTGTCATTTGCCACCGCAATGTAGGAGAGCCTAGTCTTGACGTCGAGGTCAGAGTCAAGGTCCGAGCCGCCTGCAGAATACACCCTAGCGCCGGCTTCCTTTGCAATCAGATATCCGGCAGCAATGTCGGTCGGCCGGATCTTGCCGCGCAGGTCTACATAGGCGTCCAAGAACCCCCTTGCAAGGAAGCACATTTCCAGCGCGTTTGCGCCAAACTGCCGGCTATGGTCCGCGTCTGCAATGATTGGGACGAGGCGCTCGACTACAGAAGGCTTGACGCCGGACACATTTATCCCGATTGTTGGGTCGGGCGGGCTCTCCCTCTTTGCTGCAATCCTCTTGCCGTTGAGGAACGCGCCCTTGCCCCTTGAAGCGTAGTAGAGGTCGCTCCTCGCAAGGTCAAATATGGCGGCGTCGGTAATTGCACTTAATCGAAAATCGGTGGCGTACGCGACAGAGCAGCAGTAGAATGGTATCCCCCGGACAGCGTTTGTGGTGCCGTCGATGGCATCCATCACGATGTAGCCACGCCTGCCCTCTATCCTCCCGCATTCTTCGCCTATTATCGTGGCGTCGATGCCCCGCTTTCGGATAATATCAATGACTGTCTTTTCCGCTATCACGTCTATCCTGCGTGATATGTCACCCCCTGCCCCCCTGCCCATCTGCCTGTTTGCTCGGGCAGTCCCGGCAAGACCTTTTGTTTTGGTATGGACCTGCCTGCACGCCTGTTTCAGCACGTCAACTATCATTTGCAAGCACTCTGCAGGGCGGACTCAATAAAAGATTATGTCCGCACAGAGACTTACCCAGCACATTCTAGCTTTTGATATTTAATCCAGCCGGTGCTGGTCTTGATTATGCTACACTGCCCCGATTGCGGTTGTGAAATGTTCCGGGGTACAGTCGTAACAAGGCTTGGCGACATCGATGAGTGCTGTTGCGTCTCATGCAAGGCGTTCTACAAGATCAAGGATCTGAAGAAGGCCATCCTTACTGTCTAAGGTTATATCGAAGAAACACCATTATTTAGTGTTGGAAACCCCAGCTGCCCGCTCGCACAACCATGACGCCGGCCTAATGGAGCGGTTGCTATTTAGGGTCGCAAAAAAGTGGGTTGCCGGCTACGACACAGACGAGGCAGTCGCCGCAGCGCTGGATTCCAACAGCCGTGGCATGTCTGCCATTTTGAACTTTCTTGGTGAAGACATCACCGACGCGAAGGTTGTGGACCAGACGGTGGTCGAATACCTGTCGCTCATGGACCTGATGCACGCAAGGAAGGTCCGCGGCTGCGTGTCTGCCAAGCCGACTCAGCTGGGCCTTGCAATAGACTATAATATGTGCCTGCAAAATTTTGTAAAGCTTGCCGCCAGAGCCAGTAAGCATGGCCAGTTCCTGTGGATAGACATGGAGTCTGTCAAGTTCACCGAGGACACGATAGCGATCTACCTGGAGGTTTACAAGCAAAATGACATGGCAGGCGTCGCCATACAGTCGTACCTGAGCAGGAGCGCAAGCGACCTCCTGCACATAGTCGATCGCGGCGGCAAGGTGAGACTCGTCAAGGGCGCGTACCACGAGCCGGAGGGGCAAGCGTTCTCCACAAAGGAAGAGGTCGACGCCAATTTTGTGAAGCTCATGAAAATTCTCTTTGAAAGCGGAAATTATTTTGCGATAGCGACGCACGATTCGAATATCATCGAAGAAGCGATCAGACTGGGCAAGAATGCCAAATTCGAGTTCCAGCTGCTGATGGGAATACGCGATAAGCTGAAAGGCGACCTTGTCACAAAGAAATTTGCGGTCGCTGAATACATCCCATACGGCGGCCACTGGCTCCCTTACTCCGTGCGCAGGATTAGGGAGCGCAAGCGTAACCTGCTATTACTGGCTAGGTCTCTCATTCAACAATAGTCCGGCTCTGCTCGCGCATAAACTGCGTCAGGTAGTGCGGCCCGCCCGTCCCCCTGCCGGTTGTGCCAGAATCCTTCCAGCCACCAAATGGCTGGCATCCGACCATCGCGCCGGTGGTGGCGCTTGCCTGTCTGTTGACATAGACGACTCCGGCTTCAATGCAGTCGAGGAACTCTTTGATCTCCCCCTGCTTGCCGCTGAATATTCCGGCGGTCAGGCCATAGTCAGAGTCGTTTGCGAGCTTGATCGCGTCGTCAAACTTGTCGTAGTCAGCCACGCACAGGATCGGCACAAACATTTCCTCCTTGAACAGCCTATGCTCCTTGGGCAGGTCGGCGACAATCGTGGGCTGGACGTAGTAACCGTGCTTTAGCTCGCCGTCTTTTCTGGCAGAGCCGCCGACCAAGACCTTGCCATCCTTGTCTGCTATCCTGACGTATTGCTGGTATTTCCTATATGCGTCTTCGCTTGCCAGCGGGCCGACAAAGGTGTTGGGGTCAAGCGGGTTTCCGACAGGCAGATTTTTTGTCTTTTCAACAAGCTTCTTCAGGAATTCGTCTTTTACCTTCCGGTGCACGTAGACTCGCGAGCACGCGCTGCACTTTTGCCCAGAATAGCCAAACGCCGCCTTAAGAATGCCGTCGGCTGCCCTGCCAATATCGGCGCTCTCTGTCACTATCGTCGGGTTCTTGCCGCCAAGTTCAGCTATCAGCGGCCTGGGTCTTGTCTTACTGAACTTTTGAGCCATTCCATAGCCCACGTCGCGGGAGCCGGTGAACACTATTCCGGAAACGTCCTTGTTCCTGACAAGCTCGTCTCCCACCCTGCCTCCCGGACCTATTACCAAATTAAAGACGCCGTCGGGCAAGCCTGCCTGCTTGAATATTTCAGCAAATTTGCAGGCAATGATTGGGGTGTTGCTTGATGGCTTGACCACCGCCGTGTTGCCTGTAATAATTGCGCCGGCGCTCATGCCGACCAAGATTGCGGCCGGAAAGTTGAACGGAGCGATTACTCCCCATACCCCGTAAGGTTTCATGACGCTCCTGCTCTTTTCGTTTGGCTGGGCGCCCTTCATCACGGATTCAAAGCCGTTGTGTTTCTCCATTTCCTCGGAGTAGTAGCGCAAAAAGTCAATGGCTTCGTCGACATCAGCAATAGCTTCGTAGCGGTTTTTGCCGTTTTCATATGAGATCCATGCGGCAAGTTCGAACTTGCGCTGGCCCATAATGTCGGCGGCTGCCCTGCATACCCGCACCCGCTGCTGGTAGTCGGTCCTGCCCCAACTCCCAAACGCCTTTTTGGCCGCTGCCACTGCCTGCTTCACGTGGCTGGCGCTCGCCACTGGAAGGTGCCCGAGCATTAGCCTAATGTCTATTGGCGACATCTGGACCACGGTAGCCGGCGTCCTTACCTCCCTGCTCCCAATGATCATAGAGTATTTTCTGCCAAATTCAGCTCTCACTTGCTCCAGCGCCCTCTCGTACCTGTCGTGGAACTGCCCTTCCGCCCTCTCGGCCATGAACCTGCGCACGGTGTGCTCGTTTTCAAACATCTACCAACATTAAGGTGGCAGAACCTTAAAAATCATGGGTGATAGAAAAGAATAACAATTACTTTTCCCCATGATCCTGTAATGAGTGCTACCAGCAGCAAGTCGCGGCTAGTGCTTTTCTTGCTGGTAGTCATTGCGCTAGTCTTTTTCATAACCAGCTTTGTGGCCGCGGCGTTCACAAACAGCGTCAACACCGGCAGCAGCCAGCAGGTCAGCTGCACAATAGTGCGGACTGGCGAAGAAAAGATGTTTGGTGAATGCGGTGCTCCCTAGCACCTTAGCCGATTCCACGCAAGTTCTGCTGCCACGCCAACTGCAATGCTGTCTGACGAAGCCACAAAGCCAGGCGCAAACACGGTGATGTTGTAGGTGCCCGCACCCAAGGGCGCAGCCAGCGCAAACCGGCCCGCCGAGTCCGTCGACGTGAGGCACTGAGGGAGAGAGAAGTTTTTCTGCTGTCTCGAGCTCCTTCTGTATGCTGGAAGACGAGCCACCAGCTTCCAGCTTCGACTGCAAGATGATCTCTTCCTGCGCGCTGACTACCACAAGGGCATTTTTTGTCCGAACCCCGCTCTGCGCGCTAGCAGGCATTACAAGAATTACTGCTAACGCTAGGGCAGCCAGCGCAAATATTTTCATCTGTAAGGCTTGTCAGGTGCCGTTTTAAGGCGGCTCGAAGATTCTTCTAGACGTCCTGAAACCTGAGCATGATGCAGGAAACTGGCGCTGCACATCAAATACGTTCTTATGGATCGAACGACCTTACGAAACGATGACCAGTAATAATACCAAATTCTTGGTTATTGGAGCAGCGATAATCACTGTGTCCTTGATAATTGCGCTCATTGGGAGTTTGAAGTGAAAATTACATGGTAAAATCTCTGATAGCACTGAAACCTTTTGTACACGGCCCTAAAGAGAAAAAGGTGAAACACTGCTCAACATGCGGCAATCTAGCGACCTTTGAAGCTAGTTTTGATGTGGGCGACGGCGTCACTATGATAGAGAAATATTGCGACACGTGTTCAAAGAAAATAGCATCTAGTACGTGATCATTTGGCTAAATGTGAAGTATGTGGAAAGGGCGAAGAGTATCATACCTGCTTACAATGCGGAAAACACCTCTGTATCGATTGTTTTAATACCGTGCATTTTGGCATAGGAGCTCCAAGGGCTGGCAAGTCAATGGTGTACAACAAGTGCATTTTTTGTGACGCGACGTATGCGGCTAATGCAAAGCGTAGCGTGTGCGATAAATGTGAAATCATACTAACGTGGAAGTCTTCAATGAATTATCTTGGTGCAGTGAATAGAGTAACAGAACTGGTCAGAACTGGCAAGCTAAATTCGCAATTGAGAAATGAGAACTATTGCAAGACGAACTTTGGCGTCCATGCCTCGCAGGTAATAATGGACGCGATAGACAGCTCGACGCAAAATAAGTGAATGTTGATTAGGACACCGAGCAACCGCGGCAGATTATCTTGCTCTTGATGAGCCCCTTTTTCTGCGAGCAGTTGCTGCACACCTTCCTGTTGCATATGCTGCATGTGCCGCTGTGACCTGCGCCTACGCACGCAGACGACCTGCATATCTCGCATCTCACGTAATGAGCGGCGCAAAATATAGAGTTGCAAATGTAACATAGCGAGCGGTGTTCTCTGCACGCCGGCTCCAGACACATCTTGCAGTACGCAAGGTGTGTGCTGCAAAGCAAATTGCCGCAGCTGCATGCTGATCCTTCTTCAAGCGCAATAGAGCATGACGAGCACCTGCCCCAGGTCCCTTGCCCGGTATAGCCGCTCCACATCACGTCGCCGTAATGCTCCTTTGAATCGTTCACGATTATCCTGGCCCGGTATACAGTCTCGACGAGCCAGCCGGTGACTCCAGACCTTGTCTTGCTCTTGACGCTGCCAAGCGCCTGATGGAATTTTTCTTCTTCGTCCTGCTCGATCACTTGCAGCTTCCCCTCAAGCACCTTTCTGTTGGTGTGCAGCTGCTGTATCATTCTCTTTGTTGAAACGATCTTTTGCTTTTTTGTTTCAATCCTGTTTTCCGTCGATATCATGCGCGCCTTGAGGCTCTTTTTCTTTTTGCTCGCCTTTTTCAGCTGTTTGTATAGTTTCTCGTATGCTTTTACCGTGTCGATGTCACTGTTGATTGACTGTTGTAGCTTGGCAGCATCTGCATCAATGTCGGCAATTTCGGCGCGCGGCTTTTCCGACTTGCCTGCAATGTTCTCCTTTCTTTTTTCTTCGATCAGGATGTCGAATTTGTTTTTGAGCTCTTTTTCCATTCCATTGACTGCTAGTTGGATCTCGCCCTTCCACGTCTCGGCTTCCCTGCGCGTTTCCGCAGGGACTATACGCTGCGAAGTTATGGTGTGCTCAGGCAGCTCGACAAGGCCATCGACAAGGGCAGCACGCTCTACAATTTTGTCAAGTGACTGCTTGGTATAGCCTTTTTCAAAAACCGAAACGTTCAGCTCAAACATGGGATAGAACCTTTCCTCCGGCTCTGACGATAGCACTTTGACTGACTTCAGGTTGCTCCCCAGCTTGATAAACGTGGACAGGCTCTTTGGCTCAAATTTCTTTTCCAGCAAAAGGAATGTTTCGTCATCACTTGTCGCAAGCACTATTCGGTCCTCATGCGCCACAACAGGCAGGAACTTGGCCGGCTTTTCCTGCTCTTCGACTGTTTCATCATTCGCAGGCTCGCTTTCTTGTTCCTCTTGTTCAACAACCGGTTCGCTTTTCTTGAACGGGATCATCAGATCGGTTATCTCGCTGTCCTCAAGTGGCCCCCTGTGGTACGTCAGCGTCCACCTTGACCTGATTACGGACTTGAATTTTGGGTCAAAAGTATTGCAGAAGAATTCGCCGGGCCGCAGCCTTGCGATCTCTTTTTCTGCGTCAGAGTCGAGCTCGAGCCCTACGCTTACGCGCTGGATGTCGCGCTGCGCGCCAAGCCTGCCGATAAAGCGGACATTGGCATTTGAGATCACCTTGTAGTCGAGGTCGACCGCGTTCTGGCTCGCAAGCAGCATGCCCAAGCCAAACGCCCTTGCCTGTTTTATCAGCAGCAATAGCAATTTCTTTGACGGCGGCTCCCTGACAGGCGGGCAGTAGCCGGCGATTTCGTCGAAGTAGAGAAGATACCGCAACGTCTGCGCGCTGCCCTGCTTGATCAGCCACTGGAATAGCTGCTGCAGTATCAGCTCGACAAACAGGTGCTTTTCTTGCTCTGACTGGATGTTGCGAAGGTCAAGTATGTTAATAGAGGGGCTGCTGAACAGCTCTAAAAAATTGATCGACTCTGCAGACGACCACGACCGCAGCTTTGGGTCCGATATCAGTAGGTTTATCCTTGTTGCAAGTTCCTTCCTTTCTTTGTAAGACACTACCTTTGATACCGGGAGCGAGCCGACGTAGCTAAAGGATGGGCTTTCGATGTTCCTGATGAGGTCCTTTACCGTGAGGTTCTCGCCATTTTTCCACGCGTTCTCAAGGATTGCGGAGACAAAGGTTATCTGTTTCCTGTCGCCTTCGCCGTAGCCGGAAAGGCGTAGCAGGTTAAAAGAGTTCAGGTCAAGTAGGTCGGCGGCCGACGCAATGTCGCTGCTCAGCAATTTGTTGAAATCTTTTGGGGCTGACAGGTCTGGTGAAATCCCGACAGCAAGTCCGGCCGACGACTTTGGCGTAAAAATCCTGACAGTGACTTTCTCAAAGTTTGAAGCAGCGTTTGTCGCCACCTTGAATTCGGCTGCCTTGTCCCGGTATATCTTTTGTGTGCTGGCGGCATATATCGGCCTGTCAATTTTCAGAGCGTCTGCCTCTTTGCCCGACCATTTTGCAAAGTCAAAATCGGCAGACTTGAACGCGAGGTTGCCAATGTCCCCCTTTGGGTCGATGGCAAATGTGGGTATGCCCTGCAAGGCAGCTTCTTCTACAATGACCTTTGACAGCACGGTCTTGCCCGATCCGGTAGCTCCCAAAATTATCGCGTGTTTTGTAAGCGCCACGCGATCAAGCTCGAACTTCGTGCCGTCTATTGTCTCTCCTATGTTGAATTTGGCAGGGCTGTCCAAGTATGGAATGCAGTATGTTGTGACGTGTTAAAAAGTGCTGTGGAATTATATCTTGCAACGGCAACCGTCGCCTTGCCACCATTGACCACAATCTTTGTAAGGGCACTTAATTCCAATCAATTTCGGATGGAAATTCTCATCCTTTACCTGGATGAGCATGGCATAGTTTGATATTCAACCTTATCAGAGATATACTGTGACGGAATTGATTGTAGAGTCGTATCGGAACTCTACTGTAAATACGATCTTGAAAGATATTGGCAATAAATATAAAATTGATCCTACAGAAAATCTCTTAAATCAAGATAGTCCGGTAGACGAAATCAAATTCAAGTATCGTACATATTCTGAATGTGTAAAGATGTTGTATAGGAAAGTAGGCGTCAGCTAACTGACATCAGATACAGAGATTCAAATTAACTAGGTTCTGACTTTCATCAATTCAATATGGCCGATAGTGCAACCCGGATTATTGCCTACATGAGCATGCATGAGGTCTTTTGCTCCTTTCTCAGGCAGCTTTTCTGTGGAGATATATCCACAGTTTTTGCAAATCACAATGTAACTCCATTTGACCAAGAGTATTATGTCCAGTTGAAATGGATAAATGTTCACGCACTTAATAAGCTAGAGTTGCTGCCATTGCTCGATTTTATGAGCTCGGAAACCAGTCTGTCAAATCCCCCATTGGACCTGCCAATTGAATTTTCTTTCCTTTTACTCATCATCTTCTTGCCATTCCTCACCTAGATCTTGTCCTTGCTGTGAATCAGGTATTATAGGAATCCATGGGCCGGCGCTAATAGAAGAGACAAGACCCAGAGTTATCGTAGGCATTTCATGCCTAGGGTAGAAAATTATGTTCACGAATGTGATGGTCTATCTTCGCATAAGAACTATTGCTTTGCAACGCGCTACAGGTTAAACAAAGAACAGTGCAACAGATATGGTTCATTCAACGGCCGTGCCTGCTACTAGGTTGAATTATAAGTTTGTTTAGTGTATGTACTATCAGAGTTGAATGGTTTTTGCCACAAAATAATTTTCCAATGAGAGAATGGCATGTTAAACATATGGAAACAGCGATTGTGAAGTATGTAACGGGGCTGTCGATTAATGCCTCTTCATGGGAGAGGAGGAATCATAAGAAATATGGCAATATAGCGAATGTCCGCAGGCAGCTCGATTATGACATCAAGCACGGTGCCACAAAAGATCAGGCGCTCTCCATATTAGCTAAAGTCCGGCATGATTCTTCTTTTTCGAAGCTGAGGAAAGGCGAGAACGCGTTATCAAGGTTGAATGAAGTGCAGGAACATTTCGCTCAGCCCATAGGAAATATTCGTTAGTAAAAGATCTAGTTATAATTGCAAATAGCCAAGAATTTGGTGTTAATTTGCCTCTCATCTTTTCTTAAGGCGCCTCCGCACTGTGACGACTTGCCTTCGTTTATATGATTGATGGCACTTCTAGTAATAGCATGGAAAATGTGAAAAACGTTATTCTGTCAGTGCAGGCCAGTACCAGTACATCAATGGTTTGCTGTCATACAAGGCATCGTCTATAACATGGTGTACTGCTTTTAGATGATCTATTATCTTGATAGAGCTGATATGCTCGTAGCACAGCTGACACATAACCATTGAATCAGCTCCATTCTTTATTATTGCCAAGCCACCACAAGTATACAACAGACATTGGCTATATGTAATTGCTATGCCGCCTGACATTTGCCCGAGTATGCCGGGCCCCATGAGAAACGCAACTGTTATGATTTGTACTGTTGGTCGTTGCGATGTGATACACGGCTCTGTTCTTAACTTCCAGCATTCAAGACAGAATTCACCTTCATCTTGAAAGATAACTGCGTCATTGATGCTTCAGTTGACATTTTTGTCGTTGGCTCCAGAAGATATTCAGCAGAAACATGCATATGAGCTGCGCAATAAAAAGATACAATATTCTGTTAACCCGCATTTTGGGGTCGACGGGCTAGCTGAGGAAGTAGGGTGTTAAGCACCAGGAACTGATAACGAGAGGACGGAGAGGAGAGCGGATAAGATACGAAGAAATCTCTAAAGAAACTCACAGAGGTCAAAGTCTAAGAGGCAGGACCATTCAACTATGATGAAATTTCCTTGAATGATGGCGACGCCCCGACAAATTTGGCAATTTTGTGCTTTAGAAAAACCTCGTGTTCTTTGCCACAGTCATTACACCGAATTCGAATATTGCCAGAAATGCTCTTGTATTTCGGTCTTATTACATCGTCTTCCTCGATGCATTCCATTACATTGCCACAATCACAAGAGAATGACTGTTTTGCCATTGTAAAAATAACCTGTTACTTTATAGTGTGAGCTGCAATTTATCCCTGTCTACGCATATTTCGCGATACAAACAGCCTTATGAGAAGACATTACTTACAGTCCAATGTAAATGTACGTACCTTGCCAGTCATGCGGAAAGGACTTCAATAACCTGTCTAAAGGCGTGCAATATTCAAGTATGGTTAAGGGATTCTTTGCTTTCTGTTCAGACGAATGCTGTAAGAATTTTCTTAATTCTACCACAAAGTAACCGTTATCACTTTGAAAATATTTAGAGCTTGTAGTGCAGCACGAGCTCGCCGGTCCTTTTTTGCTCTACCCGCTTTAGCTGGAGCCTGATACTCTGGACAATCTCGTCAAAGCCGTCTCCCTCTACAAGTGTTGTCGCCAACCTGCCGCCGGCAATCTTTGGAGCAATTGTAACAGTGAGCTCGTCGACAAGCCCAAGGCGCAAAAGAGACCAGTTGAGCTCGCCCCCGCCCTCGACCAGTATTCTCCTCAACCCCGTCTTTTCCAGCCTGCGGAATAGCTCCTTCAGGTTGACGCCATGAGACACAGCGGCGCTCTGGCCCTTCTTCCCTTCGCTTATGACCAGCACCTGCGCGCCCATGTCTTCTAATTTGTGTATCTTTTCCTCCGGCGCCTGATCTGTCACCGCTATAATCGTATTGATCCTAGACGCCGTGCGAATTATCTGCGAGTCAATTGGGATCCTGCCCCTGCTGTCGACTATTACCCTGGCTGGGTTTTTGCCCTTGACCAGCCTGACTGTGAGCCGGGGATCGTCTGCCATAATTGTCGAAATGCCTACCACTATCGCGTCAACCGATGCACGAAGTGTGTGGACCCGCACAAGGTCTTCCTTTGAAGAAATTTTCGAGTCACCGCTTGTAGTGGCGATCTTGCCATCAACCGTCATTGCGCCATTCATTATTACCTTCAATTCCCTGCCTCCACAAACCGCCCGTCGATCATGACTGCTCTGATAGAACTCTGGCTAAGCCTGTGAACCACTGCTGCGAATGGATCATGCATTGGGTAGAGGTCGGCATGTTTCTTGTCAATGAATATCAAGTCGGCAGCGCGACTGGGCTCTATGCAGCCAGAATTGAGTCTGAGGATTTGCGCCGCGTTTATAGTTGCAGTTTTCAACAGCTCGCGCGGTTCATTCATTTCGTCCTCGGTTGCCCTTGACGCCTTCCAGATGTAATCGAGCTCTTTCAGGATGTCCGGTGAGTTTAGCATCACATTGTCCGTGCCAATGGCCACGAGGCAGCCATGTCTCAGCATTCGCGCAACCTTTGGTATGCCTGCGCCAAGCACACCATTTGCCCTCGGGCAGACTACAACTCCTGTCCTATTTTTTGCAACAAGCGAAATTTCGTCTTCTGTGGCGTTTGTCATGTGCACGACAAAGTCAGGCTTCAAGTGCTCCATTATTCTGTCAACTTCGCTTCTGTCGGTGTGCATTTTTGAGAATTCGGCTGTTTCTTTTGATTCGGCGGCGTGTATAGCAACAAGCTGTTTTCCTGCCAGCTGACGGTATTGTACAAGGGCGGCGTCTGTGTTTTCATTTGCGCCACTTATCCCCAGTCCGTCGGATATCTTTAACACGCGCCGGGCTTGTTCCATCGCTTCGGTCGGCAGGCCGGCTGCATCCTTGGGGTTGCTGTAGTAATTTGTCCTGCCAAGCACTATGCATTTTATCGGCAGGCCGGCTATTGCCTCTTTCAAAAGTTTTACTCCCTCCGGCCCGTCTTCGCGAAAGTCCGCAAATGCGACGATACCCTTTTTCATCATGGATATTGCGGAATTCCTGATGAACGCCTTTAGGTGCTCCGGCTGGCTCTTTTGCAGGATCATCTTTTTTGCCCCAAACACGGGGTGGACCCGCGCGTCAAGCCGGTAGCCGGCGGCGACATCCTTTCCTATCGAATCCGCGATGTGGGTATGCGCGTTGATAAATCCAGGTATTATCAAAAACCCTCTTGCATCGAGCTTCTTGCCAGAGCCTTCGTACCTGCCGGCGCGTGCGCTCTTTATCCTACCATTCTCAATCTCAACGTGGCCCTGCTCTATATAGTCGAGCTCCCTGCCCAATAGCAGGCTGGCGTTAGTTATGGCTAGGGACATCGTATCTCATATATTGTTTGGATTTTTCCTTCCTTGCGCAGGTCTCTTATCGTGTCAAGCGCCTTTGTCGCGGCTTCGGCGGCCCTCCTGCCGGTCTTGCCAATCCCTATCCCGCAGTTGAGCTTGATGTCGATGCCGGCCTTCACTCTTTTTATGACTCCGTCTGCCTGCTCTTTTGTCATGCCGTTAGAAATTACCATAACATTATCGCCTCCAAGGAAGAATGCAAGCGAGTTATACTTCAGGAACTCTTCTGCAAGCCTGCTGTAGATCTTCATCACAAGTGCCGTCACTTCGTAGGGTGACAGTCTGTTGCCTACATTTGTCGAGCTGTCGATGTCAATGTGCATTATCTGCGCCATATTGGCAGCGTGCACGCTGCCAAATATGCGGGAGTCGCTGTCAATCATCCTGGCTTCTTTTCTTGCGCGGTAGGCGTCCAAGTTTGCTTCAAACGCAGTTTTGCCGGCGCCAATTGCCATCGACATCTTCAGGTCTTTGTAGGTCTTTGCCAGCTCGCGCTGAACCTCCCGGTGATCATTGGCGTCAAGACCGTTTGTTACCGCGAAATATTCGTCGAACCTGTTAAAGAATACGATTCCATCCTTGGCTGAAAAGAGCTGCTGAACGTCATGGTAGATTCTTGCTTGCAGCATCTGCAGCTGCGCTTCCCTGTCGCTCCCGAGCGTGACTGTCCAAGGGCCGTATCCCTCGATCCTAATTATTGTCAGCTGTATCATTTATTACCACAGTTCCCCCGGTGACTGTCTTTTGAAGCTTTCTTAAGCGGACGACCATGTTGACAGCCGCGTTTACCGCTCTCACTGGCGCGAGCTGAGCCCGCTCCCTTGCCTGGTCGATCGTCATGCCAGGCCCCGTTATCCCAAGCGCCACCGGCTTGCCATGCTTTAGCGACAGATCGGCTATCAACCGCGCCGCGTTTTCAGCGACAATGTCGTCATGTCTGGTGTCTCCTTTTATCACCGCGCCGAGTGTGACCACCGCGTCGACATTCTTTTTTTTCAATAATCGCTCAACTGCCAGCGGCATGTCAAACGTGCCCGGCACGTACAGAACATAGCTCACCGTGGCACCTGCCTTGTCTGCATAGTCTCTTGAGCGTTCGAGCATCTTGGATGTTATTTCACTGTTAAACTCGGAAACTACTATTGCAAGGTGTATCAATTGCTGGTTATGCCACCTTGGCGTGAGCTTTGAGCTCGCTTGCATCAATCAACGGAATGCTGAATTTAGCCGCGTACCCTTGCGCGGCCTCGATCGAAAGCGCCTTGTGCGTGGTCGAGTCCATCATTTCGCAAATGGCAACTGCCGGGATAATCCCTGCAAGCTTTGCCAGGTAAACGCACAATTCAGTGTGGCCCATCCTGTCATGCAGGAGGCGCTTTGATGCTATCAGGATCGGCACGTGGCCCGGCGCGCGGAAGTTCGCAAATTCTTCAACGCCATCGGAATCAATGTTCTTGCAGACCTCTGCCATCTTGGATATCGTAAGCGCCCTGTCGTGATCGGTTATGCCGGTGTACGTCAAGCGGTGGTTGACTGAAATTGAAAACGACGGCTTGTCGCCGTACGCTGCCTTGCCTTCTGTCAATTTTAAAAATATGCGGTTTACCTTGCCCATGCCGGCGATTATGTCGTGCATGTAGACGAGCCCCAGCTTTGTAGTAATTTCATTTGCAATTGCAAGGCACACAAGGCCGCCGGCGTCGTTTCGCATTGCTGCAATATGATGCGGTTTTATGAGTTCTGCTGCTACTACCATGTCGATCTCGTTTTCGCGTCCCTTGTCGTCGTGGACGAGAACGAATCTGCCCTCCTTGAGGGAAGCTATTGCTTCAGCAAGAGTCACAGTTAGCTCTTGCCGACGAATGTTATTAAAAGATTACTAAAAAGCTGGTTATTACCATGAATTTGGTAGTGTTCCATCTGAGGGTGTGCATTCAGGGTTGTTCATATGTGGTTGGTGACGGATGCTTCGAGCGAGTGTCAAGTTTATGTCCGATAAGTAATGCGGCTCCAACTACGGCAATTAATCCATCGAAAAAGAAAAACACATGATTTCCAGAATAAGTAAGTGCATCCCACTCAGTAAAACGACATTCATAGCAATTTGGGATGAATGGTTTTGAAAAGGAAATTATGAATAGAAAAAACAATCCACTAAAGACTAGAAGTCCTATGCCAGTCATGAAAGACTTGGACACCAAGCAGGTAGCTCAATCTTAGGTATGGAAGCACGAACATAAAAAGTTGCAATGAGGCAAGCTAGCTATGCTATATAGACTAACAAACATGGCTCTCTCAATGGTCAAGTCAAGAAAGAGAAGGGAGATTGAGGATAGGGAAAAGGAAATTTTTCAAAAGCGAATAACAGACCTGGAAGAGATAGCAGCCGCATATGGATTAGAATCCAGACGAGCTAAGGATCCTGAATCTCGGAGAAAAGCGGAATTTGCTGAGGGAATTGTCCGTCTGCTAAGCGAGTTGTATGGATTGCATGAATTGCAGCTAATCCGTACCGACGCATTGCAAGACAAAGTATTCGATCTAGAAGTTGTTATTGAAAAACTCGAGCTTGAGATCAAGAAAGAAAAGCAATAGCGATCCTACAAAGCGATTACTACATCTCGGAAAGGACTTACTTCTAAAGAAAATTAAGAAACTAAGACATAGCTAGCTTCATGAGCTCTTTCCATCCCTTTGCTTGCAGACCAGACGCCTCAGCGGGCGTTTTTCCCTCTAATGCCATGTGTGGCTTGACAAAGTTATACTGTATGCGCTGTCCTTCTGCTATGGGTGTCTTGGCAGTTTTCCAACCTCTAGTAACCTTGGCAGTGTTGCTTTGAGTTGGTGATTTGCCCTCTAGCGCCACATTTACGATTTTGGTAAGTTGTTGGCCACATACTTGCCGAGAATATCTGTCTCGATGTTTACCGTGTCGCCTTTGCGCCTTAAGCCAAGCGTCGTTATGCCAAGCGTGTGAGGGATGAGTGAGACAGAGACACGGTCGTCGTCGACGTCCACTAGCGTGAGGCTTATGCCGTCGACAGCTATTGAGCCTTTTGAGACCAGCGGACTTGCTAGCCCCTTATCTAGCTTTATCCAGATCTTTGTCTCTGACGGCGTTTTTTGAATGTCCTCGATAATGCCGGTACCATCCACGTGACCAAGGACGAAATGCCCCTCAAGCCTATCGCCGACTCTCATGGACCTCTCGATGTTCACCATGTCGCCGGGCCTGACCCCGCCCAGGTTTGTCTTCCTGATCGTTTCGGCAACCATCTCAAATTCTGCTTCGCCCTTTGACAGCTTTATCACTGTGAGGCAGGCGCCGTTTATGCAGACGCTGTCGCCATGCTCGAGTCCGCGCGCAAGCTTGCCCCCAAGCCTGACTCTCAAGGTGGTGTCGGCCCTCCTCTTGCTCTTTGAGATGGACCCGACCTTGCCCATGCCCTCGACGATGCCTGTGAACATACAGCCTGTCTAATGGATGTTGAATATTTAATATCAACTCTTTAATGAATTCAAAAAATCCAGTGGCGCGATTAGAGGTCGATTCATAATGCTCTTTCATGCGAGCACCAGTGTCACCTTCTGCTGTGTTTTTCGGCTTATTTCTATCGCTAATATTTCTGGATTGGCTTCGAAGCTTCAACCCGCAACACAGACACCTCACGCCTGGCCAGTCTATGAATATCATGCAAGTCTGGTATTGGTTCTGGCCAATAGAATAGATTTTCAAGTTCGATACTCAGGCAAGATGCACAATGAGCCCGGAACTAACAACTAACTCGAGCCACCAATCGAAGTTTTGTTTACGGGTATACTGAAATACATTTTTGAGTCAACAAAACACCATCTTGGAAGTCTTGCAATCCGCCCTACACTGTCCATTGTTTTCGCTTCAGTTAACCTATCCTTTTCAGTTTGCAACCTGCGCTGCATACCGGCATACCATCTGCCTAGTGAACTCGGATATGAAGAATTTGCACCTTATTCTAGTGTATTTATGTAATTTACGTAAATGCCAACAGTCATACATAAATAGTTGCGAATTGACTTGGATCTATGGAAATTTCTCTGGATATGCGGAGTGGTACCAATCCCTTTCCAACAAGCATCTCAGCTTTATTGGCGTCTCCTATTGGAAACGCGATGAACACTGATCTTATAATTCATGAGGCAGATTCGACTGTTCATGAAGCTCTCGAGAAAATGAAAGAAAAGGGTCAACGGAGCGTTCTTGCTTCTTACAAGGGTGAAGTGGTAGGCTTGGTGAGCAAGACAGACATCCTGTACAAAGTCACTTGTGAAGGCAGAAATCCATCTAAAGTAAGATTGAGGGAAATAATGGCAAGCCCTGTTTTTGCGGTTGATCCACAAACTACTGTAAAGGATGCTTTGGAACTCATGAATAAGAAAAATGTAAGGCAAGTAATGGTTCACGCATACTCTACTGTGTTAGGAATGGTGTACAGAGAAGGCATCTACAAAATGATGGAGACGATATCTCTCTGTTCTGAGGATACCGCATTGCACGGAACACCAGTTTGCATCATAGACCAGAAGACAATATCGTTTATCAAAGACACAAGCAAAGCAAAGTTCGTTTGTGCCTACTGCGAATCGACATTTGATTCAGGTGACGCATTATCGAGGCATATAGACCGGTTGCACATTGGTGCCGGAGCTCTGGAAGGTGATGTACGGCAGATGATAGATTGATGGGTTCAGGAAAAGTTTTTGATAGGTGCTACTTGCAACTATGCCATTAACGTCTTCACAGAAGACGGCACTTGGTGCTTCTATCAACAGCGCCATTTCTAACATTCCAAATCTTCTCGATAAATGGTACCAGACATCGTCTATTAGGAAATATCAAATCGAAAGCGTCAACGAATTCGTTTATGGATATGTTGTTGGATTCGTATCAAATGCTTTTCATAACATAATTTTCATTTCTGAAGGAAGAATTGCTACACTTGATGAAGCGCAAGAAGCAGAAGAGATTATTTCTAGAAGGCTTCGCGACATAAAGGACATAATCCAACGGGAAAGATACTATAACCGACTGCGACAATAGAAGAATATTATCCCTTAACCAGCAGTTAATCTTGCAATATTTATTTACAATCACTCCGCAATGTCTCCCATGTGCCAGACGGCCGTGTTTTATGGTGAGGCGCTCGCAAGGTATGGGTTTGGCGGCTCCCACCCGTTTGGCACGGACAGGCTAGGTGCGTTCTGGAGCAAGTTGCAAAGTGAAAACATCGGCAATGTCGTGGTTGAAGAACCAGTGCTTGGAAACGACCGGGACGCGCTGTCGTTCCACGACAGGGAATACGTCGAGTTGGTCAGGGCGGCGTCAAAGCGCGGCGGTGTGCTATTGGACAGGGGTGACACGCCTGCGTTCAAGGGCGTCCTTGAAGCGTCGCTCTATGTCGTCGGCTCAACCCTGGCAGCACTCGACATGGTGGTGGCCGGCAGGGACGGAGCGGGCAGGAAAATAGATCACGCGTTTAACCCGATAGGCGGGTTGCACCACGCCCGGCGCGACACTGCCGGGGGCTTTTGCGTATTCAACGACATCGGCGTGGCAATACTGGCAGCGCGGGAGAAGCATGGAACAAAGCGCATTGCTTATGTAGACATTGACGCGCACCACGGCGACGGCGTATTTTATGAATTTGAAGACGACCCGCTGCTGTTCATTGCAGACATCCACGAAGACGGACGGAATCTCTATCCGGGTACGGGCTCTGCGAATGAATCAGGCAAGGGATTGGCGGCAGGAACAAAGCTCAACATACCGCTAGAGCCGGGCGCCGGCGACGACGAATTCATTGATTCATTTGGCAGGATCCAGCAGTTTGTCGACAGCGTGAAGCCAGAGCTCATAATACTGCAATGCGGAGCTGATGGGCTAGCAGGCGACCCGATAACGCATTTGCAATACAGCTCGCGGGCGCATAAATTCGCGGCAGATTCACTCCACAGGTTGGCGCATAAGCACTGCGAGGGCAGGATAATCGCGCTCGGAGGAGGGGGCTACAACAAGGCCAATATTGGCAGCGCCTGGACCGAAGTGCTTAGGTCATTTGCCAACAACGATCTAAGATTGTAGACTGATAGCATTATGATCGTGGGTTCAAATTCAAATGGGCCCCACGGATTTTGATAATTAAGGCCAAGTGATGAAAGTTCTACAAGTTTAGCTTATGACGGGACAAATGCAAGCCAAGTTACATGAAATACTTGAAAGGGTCGTAATCCTTTTTTACTACTTGCCGCAACTTCTCACAATGGTCAGAGAAATTAAATTTGCCTTTTGAAGAAGAAAGTGAAAAGTCCGGCAAGAGTTCAAAATCTCCCATGAAGATAATAGCTGTGCTGATAAAGCCCGAGAGGGTCAATGGAGTAATTTCCGCTCTTGGGGGATTGAGGCTTGAAGCAACAATATGTACCTGTTATTACACCAGTAGACGGGGTCATCCACATCTAGGGCGGAGTTTGTAAGTATACACAAATGCCCTACCTTGAAACCGCAAGCACGCCAAGAATGTATTACGAGTTGTTTGGTACAGATAACCAATATCCTGTGGTCCTGATCCATCCAATTGGAGGGAATATCGACATCTGGAATGACGAAATTGACATTATTCGTCAGCGCGGATTCAGGGTTATAGCATACGAATTGCGTGGTCATAACAGAAGTGACATAGGCAAAGTTCAGGCCTATACTATGCATGATCTAGTTAACGACCTTCATACGTTGCTTAATGAGCTGTCGATCGAACGATGCAGCCTTGTAGGCCACTCTATAGGCGGACAGATATCCTGCATCTATTCGGCCGCATACCCTGAAAGGGTAGATAATCTGATCGTTATTTCGTCATCTTCGGAAGTAATACCTGATGCCGACCTCGAAAAACATTACACAACTAGAGAAATAGCAAGAACACGAGGCATAGGAGCTTTAGCCGAAGAGACAATGAAAGAACACGAGGTTGCAAGAAATGCATTCAAAAATGAAAAGAAACGTGAAACATTTACAAGGATTTTCAGCAAGACGTCTGTAGAGGGCTTTGCTGCAGCTACCGTCGCACTTTATTCTATCCCAAAGAACACAACGGAGATACTAAAAAATTGCAATTTCCGTCTATTTGGAATTGTAGGCCGGGATGATGAGGTATTTGTAAGGCTGATGCAGCAAATGCAAAGAGAAATTCCAAGAATGAAATTAAAAATGGTTGATGAAGGCGACCACTGGCTAATAATAGAGAATCATAAAGCGTTTGATGATGCCTTTGCAGAAGCATTAGACAGTACCATTTCACTTTCGGGCAAACTCTCGCTCTAGCCCATACCCGCGTAGGATTACAAGGGGTATAGAGTTGTTTAATTATTGCGCTAGCACCTGATATTCATAGTTGGAAATAGTGCCTCGCAAAAAAACATTGATGAGAAAATCACGGCTGGCGGCCTGTGATGCGTGCGGTAGGGCAATTTCCAAAAAGAGTATCTCCATTGCTAAAACATTTGATGGATTCATGTATCATTTCGACTCTGATGATTGCCTACTGATTTTCAAAAAATTGAGGGCAATATATGGAAAAAATTTCTTCAGAAAGTCGTCAGCTTAGCTCTGATATTCGTGTAGGTATTGCAGGATTGCCAAAGTCCTGCGAATAAGCGGAATACAACTTTAACAGCTGACCATGTTTAACCTTGTATCCAGTGGTTACTGGTCTAATCACTTCTCGATATTCGTCCTTAAGATTCATGAGTACTTCTGCTATATTTTCTGCTAGCAAGATATGGCGATTATCTCCAAGATCCATAACCCTTCTGGCAAGGATAATGCCTGGTCCCCACACATTTTGATTGTTGTTGACATCACTTACCACGAATACAGGACCTGAACTAAGACCGATTCTGACGCCTATCGCTTTATCAGAAGTGACTTTTGCGTTAAATGCATCAAGTCTACGATGAAGCTGTATGCTCAGCTGCAAGGGAAGCTCCGGGTTTATTAAGAATCCAACGGCCATCCCATCCCCGGTAGGGAGAACTATTTTCTTATCCTTCGGCACCTTGTTGAAGGCATCACAGGAACCAATAATCGCATTCAGGTCTTCAATCTTTTCAATCTGCTTTTCAACTGAAAGAAGAGGGTCAGACAGGCCTACTATGTCTATAAAGAAAAAGTTGGCATTTACGACACCCGGTTGTAGTGCATAAAGAATGTGCGAACCATATATGTCCCCGAGCTTGCGATACGTATCGAGACAATGAGGATGGAATGGAGACTCTGATTCTGCATTGGCAATCGGACCAATGATAGGTCCGTTACATAATTTACATACAATATCAGTTCGGGACAGATTGTTGTCGTGTACAAACTCCAAGTCGCCGTCTTCTTTAATGCGAAACCTTATCCACTTGGGGACAGTATAAGCCATCTTAAAAGAAAAAAGCCGGACACTCCTTTGCGTTTCATCCCCCGAGTCCTCCAACCTTAACTGTATGATCCCATCAACTAGCGATCCAAGCGTATCCATTTTCTGTGCTGAAGAACTGCCTGTAATTGTAAAGAGTGCAACCACGTTATTTGTTGCCTTCAGAAGATCATATAGTTGTGCCACAAACTTTTGCACCTCTTCATTCGAAAATCTTGCAATCAGGTCTGTAAGCGAATCGAGGGCTACCCTTGTCGCCGATTCATCAGTTTGCAGCGCACTTGAAATGCGTTCCAATAAATCCGATAGACTTCTAATTTGATTTGTCCCGGGCTTTTGCACAGCGAACAAGCTGATAAATGCTGGAGCTTTTGCTGCTGTTTTTGATTTTGCAAAATAGGAATCGAATCTCTCTTGTGTGAGCGCCTGGCTGCAATTTATGTACAGGCAGTGATCTCCAGCTGAAATGCCCTCTCTGAGGAACTGCATGCTATAGGCCGTCTTTCCGGAACCTGAGGGACCCGCCAACAGCATGATGCATTTTGGAAACTCTCCGGGTCCTGAAAAGAGCAGTTTCTGGCCAGGGATGAACATCTTGTTTTCACTCAAAAGTTGTCACTTCCCTGTAGAGTCAGAGTTTGGTTGCCATTGCGTTGACCAACAGCTCCAACTGTTTTGTAAAAGGATGAGTGGGATACCTAAGGGCAGTAAGGAATTCTTTTCTGCTGAACTGTATGTCGCAATAGCATGGTATGGCAGAAATTACATCCATCTTTGTTTCCTTTGACAGCATGTGTTCAACATTGTCTGTTTCATAACTATCCATCAACAATACATTTCGACTCGCATTTTCTTTATCTAAAGTTTGTACGGTATGACTGGGCAGGCAATAACCGGAAACCCGGTTAAACAACAGAAATGATCTTGTTCCGTATTTTGTCAAAGATCCATAGATTTCAGACGCAAGTCTTTTTGTTCCTTCAACATCGATATCGCCCATTTTCAGGGTCAGAAAAAGAGTATCCGCCACGGCTAGGGCATTTATGGACCAGTATCTGATGCCCGGGCTTGTATCTATAATGACATAATCTAGATCGTAATCTCTGAATAAATACTCCCGGAGAAGGATAAATCTTCTCAGCTGTGATTTTGAGCTGTCTGAGGCGCCGGCTTCTATCTTGTATACCTCCTCCTTCTTCACGTTGCAGAATCCTATCCATAATTTTCCCTTGATTTCCGAGGTTTTGTCAAACTGTTTGCCATAATCCTGTATGCTATCTGTCACCGGGGTCATGACTTCGTCGACTTCTGCTTCACCAATCAGGTAGTCATT
Source organism: Nitrososphaera sp. (assembly GCA_035283265.1). Lineage (GTDB taxonomy): Archaea > Thermoproteota > Nitrososphaeria > Nitrososphaerales > Nitrososphaeraceae > Nitrososphaera. The sequence continues at coordinate 5,768 of DATEUD010000105.1, read as the reverse complement.
TAGCCATTTCTTGGGCTCTTTCTGGAAATACGCCAAGAGGCTTGGGGCATAAACATCCAGGTCCAATAGTGCCACCTTGAACCCTCTTTTTGCTAACAAAGCGGCACAATTTGATGCAATCGTTGTCTTTCCTGTACCACCTTTGTATGAATGAAAGGCAATGCACTTGATGGTCATAACTTAACTCTATGAGACTAGAATATAGCATTTCTCCACGCGTATGTTATTCCTTTGCTTTTTCTTCTTTTTCTCGATTAGATGACCAACGGCGATTATAGACCTCATCCTTGAGTTTGAATCCTTTGAACATCTGAAAATACGTCTGTCTTGCCTCATTTTGCTTGTCAAATTCGGACTGGATCCACAGCGACTCAAACATGGAAACGTTGGAAAATACCGTTGATTCGCTATTTGAATAGGTGGAAAGCCCTATCGCTTCCTGAAAAGTTTCCTTGGTATCGTCATTAACTTCTACGGTCAGGGTCTTGGCTTGGTCAATTATGAGCGTGGTTATCCTGGTTGGAAGAAGCTGTTGCAGGTAGTTTACCTGCAAGTTTTGATGTGGGACCTTTAATTTTGTGTTGGATATTTCCTTTACAGTTTCATCCTGCATTACCAATATCCTTACCCTGATTCCATGTGTAGATATCTGACCGATTTCTTCAAGAATGCCTTCGCGCTCTGCTATCAGAAACGAATTCTTTGTTGAAAAAAGGATCGCAATTTCATAGATGGCCGAACTTATTAGATCGGATATGAGAGATTTAACACGGAGTGGGTCTCTGATAGTTTCCATAAATTCAATTCCTGTTCCCCTTCCGATTTCCATGATTCTCTGCCTTGCAGAAAGCGCTCTCTCGATAATGGTATTGACAAGAAATCTCTGGGCATCAACAAAGGACGGATTAACAATCCGGAGTAGCTTCTCCTCGCCTTTCCCGGAAGTCAGATATCCAAAATACACTTGCTCATCGGCTATCAGAAAGCTGCCTGTCAGGCATGAAGTGTGGAAAAGTTCAAAGTCCTTCATCATCTCTTTGCATTGGGGCAGGTTTTCCCGGCTGATTTCTGTGATGCACCTTAACCTTGCCCCATTGCTCTTTAGATTCCTTATTTTCTGGTTATTTGCAGACACTATTTTTATCATTAGCGGAAGATTTTTTGCGTCAAAGTAGCAGTCAATGCCTTTCTTCAGACTGGAGAAAACTCCAGATATTGCCTTAAAAACATCCTGATTGGGGACGATCTGAATGTCTTCAGATATTGCAGCCAACTAAGTCATACCAGCAGGCGTGAGCTTATAAAGCCACGTGCAATTGGAATGCTGTCAGAAAACAATATTAGTTTGGGAATAGTTGTATTTCCCGTTGCCTATATTCTTGGATGTCCACAAAGTTCCTTTCTCGGAAGATAACCTCAGGGAGCTTTGCAAATCCCCTTCAGACGAATTTGGAGTTACACATGTGAATCTGTTTTACAACAAGGAAGCCAGTGTCTGTTTTTGCCTTCTGCATGCTCCAGATCTGGATGCGGTCGAGAAGCACCACAAGAAGGTAAACATACAGTGCGAATGGATTACGGAAGTAACAAACATCGTGAATGACGCGTTCAAGATGAACCAAGCGAAATAGTTGTGGTTACCTCAGAAAGTTTATGAGAAAACCTTCATTGTTTAATGTATAATGAAGGTCAGGGGACGACAAGATCTGCATGCACGCGGGTGTTTGCGTACAAACCCTGCCTTCCGTTTTTCAAGTGAAGGATGGAAAATTCGTGATTATTCAGGACGGAGCAAGCAAAAATAGGATCCGCGAAGTCGTCAACAAGTGTCCGTTTGGCGCTCTTCAGATCCGGTAATGAATAGTTTCGGCATATACCCCCTATCCTTTGGGTGCACCTTCTCTAGAATACTAGAAAAATGCGCAAATGCACATGTCTGAATAGTCTTACACAGGATTTGGCGAAGACCCTGAATTTATTAATGAGAATAGTAGAGCCAACCTGATTGAACCTATGAAGAAAGTCGCAGCCTACACCAAGACCTGAGGTTAAAGAGGCGAAAGGAGGTTTACCACCTTAACTTTGAGTTTGGTGTTCCAGCAATCAGGATAGCCGACATGATGAATGCGGACGAGAGTACTATCAATAATGACATACAGCTGCTCTTCCGGGAGTTCAGGAAAAGCGAGGTGGGAATTAGTTTCGAACATCTCTTTGCAAAACAAATGGTAAGGCTAGAGTCGCAGCGCAGTCGGCTGATGTCATATCTCGAAAAGGCAGATAACGTAGAAGAGAAGCTGGCTATCGAAGGACCCATAGCAGATATTGTTTTTAGAGCACTTGCTGCGTCATTTAAGGGTAGCTACAGGCAGATTGCAATTCCATGATGCTGTGAATCAGGAAATTAACGAAATTGCTAAGGCGCATAAACTTACTACCGGTTTTCTTCGGTTTTCGAAGCCCTGAAAGTATTGGCCAAGGGCAGAGAAACCATAGATGCCCAGAAGAGCGCCTGCCGTGAATTTCAGGGAAAACTGTGTGTGATCGACCATGCGCTATTGCACAACATAGAATAAATTGCAAAAGAAAGCGATAACTTAAAAGAACCAACTCCCTCAACCAAAGAGGCAGAGGTATGAGTGCTAACAAAAAGGCTTATGATGATGTTCTGAGACTGATGCGCGAGCATCACGTATGGTTTGACATGTCCATACCGCTTATTGCAAGTGAAAACGTGCCGAGCCCGGCCGTAAGGGAAGCGATGATGTCTGACTTTGGCAACCGCTACGCGGAAGGCTGGCCCGGCGAGCGCGTCTACGCCGGCTGCATTTACATCGACCAAGTTGAATTAATTTGCAACGACCTTGCGCGTAAAGTATTTCGATCAGAATTTGCCGACTGCCGTGCGACCTCCGGCGTCGTGGCAAACTTGGCGATTTACTCTGCGTTTTCAAACCCGGGCGACTACATGATGGCGGCTTCAATCCCGTCAGGTGGGCATATCTCACACGGCAAGAAAGAGCACTCAGGTACTGCCGGATTGGTTCATGGGTTGAACATCGAGCATTACCCATTTACGAAGGAAGAGATGACGATTGATGTTGATGCTACGAAGAAAAAGATTGAAGAGATGACGCGCGACGGCAAGGCGCCCAAGTTGGGCATGTTTGGCGGCAGCTTGTTTTTGTTCCCGCACCCCGTCGCGGAGCTGGCCGGCTTCATGCACGACCATGACATGTACGTCAACTATGACGGTGCGCACGTCGCAGGGCTGATAGCCGGAGGCGAGTTTCAAGATCCATTAAGGGAAGGGGCCGACTCAATGACGATGAGCTCGCACAAGACGCTGTGGGGCCCGCAGGGAGGCATCATTGTGTCGCTGGAAAAGCACGCGGAGGCGATCAAGAAGGCGATATTCCCCGGCATCACCAGCAGCCACCACCTGCATCACGTGGCAGGGAAGGCGATCGCGCTTGCCGAGTCGATCGAGTTTGGCAAGGCTTATGCCAAGCAGGTGATCAGCAACGCAAAGGCGCTGGCGGAAGCCCTGGCCGGCCATGGCTTTGACGTTCTTGGAGAAAAGCGCGGCTACACCGCGTCGCACCAGATCGCTGTCGACGTCACAAAGTTTGGCGACGGTGGCACCATTGAAAAGGACCTAGAGAAGGCAGGCATCATACTGAACAGGCAGCTCCTGCCGGGCGACATCAAGGCCGGCAGGCACTATATGCATCCCGGCGGCGTGAGGATAGGGGTGCCGGAGACGACGCGCCTTGGCATGAAGGAGAGCGAGATGAAAGAGATCGCCGACTTTATCAAACGCGTGGTGGTTGACAAGCAGGATGCGGCTAAAGTGGCTAAAGATGTCGCTGGATTCAGGAAGCAGTTCCAGAAGGTGCAGTACGCGTTTGACAACGCGATCAAGGCGTACGAATACATCAGCCTGACTGGAAGTAAGGTATATGCAAGTTGAGACTTTTTCTATCTTTTCACGCTCACAAATGAGTCGAAACTTGTCAGAATAATTCGATAAGCTATACCCAGAGTTTCACTTTACGAAACTGGTATGCAGGTCATATTCTTGGAACACGAATGCATCAGATGAGGTAAATACGCTATTGAACTACGGCTTTGCAATTCCAGAGTCATAAGTCTGGAAGTTCATTAACTCTGTTGACCTTGACCCAACGGTTGGCTTTTTGCATGAACTCGCAGCTGCCAAAACGTCATTGGCCTATGACATTCAGGAATTGGTTAGGTGGCTGGTTGACCTTTCTGTTTTGCAAATACTTGAAGAAAAGAATTTGAAGAAGTTAGACTTTATTGTAACAGAGAACTACCAACTTAGGCTCAAGCCCCGCCGCGATTCACTCGTACCTGCTGACAGGTATTATGCAGTCATAGCGTTCTATTCAGTCTTGATCTGTCTCTCGCTGGCAGGCATGGGACGACTGGTCAGAAGAAAATGGGATGGCGCATACCTCGCGTCCGCTAGCCTAGTAATCTCTTCGCTTGCGCCCAGTCCAGCTCTGGCAATTCGGTGTTTGTACTAGGAAATCGGGATTTGTACCAATGGCTTTCTATGATGTACGAGCAAAGAAAAGCCGGTGGTACGCGGATGGCGCACAACCATTGATTTATTTTCTATCGACGCTTTTATTTGACTACGACGTCTCCTGCCATCCAAGGATGCACCAGGCAAATGTAGTTGTATGTTCCTTCCTCGTTGAATGTAACACTGAATGAGTCTATTGAAGGTAATCCTGGGGGCGTCAGTCTTGCGGGCCATATCCAACCAGAATTGACATATTTCTCTGTGCCTGTCATCGTGTAGTTTCCGTTTGGTGGAAGATAGGTAGCATTTCCTGCAGAATCGATTACCACCGGGCTTAGCGACCGGTTATTTACAGCCACAATTACATTTTTGCCTCCCTCCCCCGGCATTACAATTGGGTCCGCATTTGAGTTCGGAACTGCAGGTGTAAGCGTTGTATTACCTTCTATAACGAATGGAGCCGCAAAATCTGCAAATGCGTTCTTGTCCATAATGAAAGTTGCCGTGTGGGGTTCTGATACATGAGTTGGATTGTAAAATACTACAGTCTCGCCTACCTTGATTTCTGCGTGACTTGGAAAGAATAGTGTCATTGGCGCTACGTGGCCACCTGCACCTGCCCTGACTTTAAAGACACCGTCTTTGTAATCCATGAACTTCCTGTTCAACGTGTAGACGAACGATGGTTTTTCACTTTCTTCTCCAGAAGTTACATTGCCTTGTCCTTGCGGTTGGTTGTCATGCGGAATTCCACCGCTGCTTGACTGGGCTGTGCTATTTGCGACGGAAACGCTTCCGATTATTGCAAAGAGCAACCCTGCCGCGATAGCTCCTAGCACGAGAATTCGGGTTTTCATAACACAGTTTGGAGGCAACCTTGCTTATAAGAGAGCTGCAGCAGATAACAGCAGACTCCCCAGTGTTTAGAAATATTATTGCAATGCACCTAGGCCCATCTTCAAGCTTTAATGGCTATCAATAGCTACTAGTATGGACGGTTTTACCATTTCTAACTATATCCTCCATAAAGTAGCGGGGCCAGCGAGATTCGAATCCCCCGCATATAGGAGGATTCGGTAAAATCCAATGTGTTGACGAAATGGCTAGCGGGGCAAGCTCTCATTCAACATGAGAGCCAACAGCGCGGCCCTCAGCTCCTTCCCATAAGAAGCCTGTTTGAAGTATATTGCGTTCTTGGTGTGGTCAATCGACT
>DATEUD010000104.1:0-8640 GCA_035283265.1 Nitrososphaera sp. | reverse complement strand
TTGACAACCTGTTTTTTCTCGTCAGAGATGTTCTCAATTGAGGTGCTACTTCCATTCTCGTTCATTGGCTTCAGTCCGCGCCTCCTGTTCTTCTATCTTGCCAATGACATTAATACAAAAGGCCCGGAATTCTTCATCAGTTGCTGGAACAGTTTTGACAATCTCCTCAATAACTGCGATCGCTCTAAAACCGGAGTCTCTCACTATTTGATTAACGGCCCTGATTCTCGCACTTGAGGAATCTGAAAATAGTGCATCATCGACTAGGAACCTCAAGTTCTGATCTCTAGTGTAAAACTTGGCTGTTTCCATATCGAAGGAGCTCTAAAAAGGCGGTTAATGTATAAACGAGTTATATCCAGTTTCATGAGGCAGTAATGAGATTTACGACTTGAAATTATAGGAAAAACCAATTTTCTTCCGTATTGGGGATAGCAGGGTCATTCAGCCAGACGGTCGAATCTGAGAAGGACATCCCTCTACTTGTAGAGCTCCTGAAGATAAAGAACTGAGCCGGCATTCGCAGCCGAGTCAGTTTAAATCAACTTTCGCCTATTACTGGACAGGAGACATCTAAAGTTAGATCTTCAGATCCATGAATGACTGAAGGAACTCCACGGAATTTTGATTGTGATGTGACTCGTATGAAAATACTTTTTCAAGACAAACCTTTGGATAACTATGCATCCCTCTTCTTTTCCCGCCGCACTTGAAGGTAAAACTATAGTGGCAGACGCTGCAAGTCTTATAGTATGTAGAACGGATTTCAGTTTAGAACACCTATTTAGGTGAGGATTATACCGAATAACAAGCGTTATCTTTATAAATTATATCACTGCAAATTAACAAAATGCCTAGGGCTGACAGCGATCATTGGCAGAAGGTTCATGTTCTGGTTCTGCTGAGACTTGCCTAGGGCGAACCCTGTCCAGCAAGCAGGCGTTCGTAAGAGAGATTTGGTGAAAAATAAGTGGTTGAAATGACTGGTGCAAAGGCGTTAATTCTGGCCCTTGAGAAGGAGGGCACAGACTTAGTCTTTGGACTCCCCGGAGGGGCGAACCTCCCGATATACGACGCCCTCGTAGGTGCCAACTTGAGGCACGTACTGGTGAGGCACGAACAGTCTGCGGCCCACATGGCCGACGGCTACGCCAGGATAAAGAGAAAAGCGGGCGTGTGCTTTGCGACTTCCGGCCCCGGCGCAACCAACCTCATTACAGGTATTGCCACTGCGTACGCCGACTCGTCTCCGGTGGTGGCCGTGACTGGTCAGGTGCCTCTTGCTATGATAGGCAAGGACGCCTTCCAAGAGACTGACATTATAGGCGTTGCAAATCCCTGCACGAAATACTCGTTCCAGCCAAGGGCAGCCGGCGAGATCCCCGAGATGGTAAAGAAGGCGTTCTACATCGCCGAGAGCGGAAGGCCCGGGCCAGTTCTCGTGGACATCCCGAAGGACGTGCAGCAGGCGACGGCTGACATGAAGTTCCCAGACCTCATCAAAGTGAGGGGCTACAACCCGGTCGTAGATGCCGACCTCAGCGACATGGGCAGGGCAGTGGAACTTTTGATAAAGGCCGAGAAGCCGATAATCATGGCCGGCGGAGGCGTGATCCTCTCTGGCGCATTCACCGAGCTTCAGGCATTAGCTGAACTTCTCATGATACCGGTGGTCACCACGTTCAAGGGCAAGGGAGCATTCCCCGAGAACCACCCGCTTGCAATGGGGCCGATAGGCATGCACGGCCACGCAGAAGCTAACAAAATAATTCTCGAGGCAGATTGCATTGTGGCAGTGGGCGCCAGGTTCTCCGATAGGTCGGTGGGCCGCTTCGACGAGTTTGGCAAGGGCATGAGCATTATCCACATGGACATCGACCCGGCCGAGATTGGGAAGAACAAGTCAGTCGACGTTGCAATAGTGGGCGACGTAAAGTCGTCATTGCGAACGCTTGTAAAGCTTCTCTCAAAGAAGATAGCAAAGAGATCCGCGGACAACCCGTGGCTCAAGCGCAGGAAAGAGCTCGTACAGTATTACGCTGATACTCTCAAGGATTATCCACGGGAGATAACTGCCAAGAAATCGCTCAAAAAGTTACGCGAATTGTTGCCAGCAAACGGCATAGTAACAACTGAAGTAGGACAGTGTCAGATGTGGGCGTCGCTCCACTTTGACGTGATATCGCCTGGCACTTTCTTCAGCTCGACTGGCCTTGGCACGATGGGTTTTGGGTTTCCGGCGTCGATAGGCGCCAAGGCTGCCAAGCCAGGCGTCCCGGTAGTGGACATTGCCGGCGACGGCTCGTTCAACATGACTGAAAACTCGCTTGCAGTGTCGGTGCTTGAAAAGTTCCCGGTAATAGTATTCCTGATGAACAACTACATGCTCGGCATGGTGGCCCAGTGGCAGCGAACGTTCTACAATAGGCGCTACAGTGGCGTGGAACAACACAGCTGCCCAGACTATGTAAAGATAGCGGAGGCTTACGGGGCGCAGGGCATAAGGGTGGGATCGATGCAGGAGCTTGACAAGGCGATCAAGTCGGCAATCAAGTCTGACGTTGCCACGGTGATTGACATCCCGATAGACCCCGACGAAGACGTGTACCCCTTTGTGGCGCCCGGCACAGGCCTCAAGGACATGATAACAGGAGCGTAATTGGAATGACTACAGCTGCTACGCAAAGCGGATCGTGGCATATCGTGACTGCGCTTGTGGAGAACAAGCCCGGTGTGCTCTTTCGGGTGACAAACCTTTTCCGCGCTCGCAGTTTCAACATTGAAAGCATAACGGTGGGCTCGACGGAGCAAAAGGACCTTTCAAGGATGACGATCACCACGAACAGCGATGAGCGGACGCTTGACCAGCTTGTGAAGCAATTGCGGAAATTGATAGACGTGGTAGAGGTAAAGGTGCTCGACACTGAAAAGACAGTTTACCGCGAGCTTGCACTGATAAAGATGAAGGCGGTTGACCCGACGACAAGGAGCGAGATAATCAACTATTCCACGATATTTCGCGGCAACATCTTGGACATCGGTAAGGAAACTATAACAGTGGAAATAACAGGCACGCCGGACAAGATAGATGCTTTTAAGAACCTCGTTGAGCCATATGGAATTGCCCAGTTGTCAAGGACCGGGGTTTCAGCCCTTCCGAGAGGTGTAGAAGTTTGAGCAAAGCCAGCAACGACAGGGTGAGGATCTTTGACACTACCCTCAGAGACGGCGAGCAGACGCCCGGAGTCACGGTCACTCCGGATCAAAAAGTCCAGATCGCGATCAAACTGGACGAGCTTGGAATAGACGCGATAGAGGCTGGCTTTCCCATAGTGTCACATGGCGAAATGCAGGCGATAAAGGCGATAGCTAGGCAGGGATTGAAAGCCGAAGTCTGCGGCCTTGCACGCACAATTGAGACCGACATCGACGCTGCGATAAAGTGCGACTTGAAGTACGTCCACACGTTCATTGCGACGTCGGACATACACATGCAGTACAAACTAAAGATGACGCCCCAGCAGGTCATGGACAAGGCGGTCAAGGCGGTTGAATATGCCAAAAAGCACGGCATGCAGGTGGAATTTTCTGCCGAGGACGCGACAAGGTCTGACAGACAGTTTATTCTCAAGATATACAAGGCGGTGACTGAAGCCGGCGCAGACAGGGTTGACATACCGGACACCGTAGGCTACAGGACGCCCGACTATATCGCTCAGATTGTAAAGGACGTCAAGGGAGTGACCGACCTCCCGATAAGCGTCCACTGCCACAACGACTTTGGACTTGCGGTTGCAAACGCGATCGCAGGCGTCAACGCGGGAGCGGCGTGCGCGCACGTCACGATAAACGGCCTTGGCGAGCGGGCGGGCAACGCCTCGCTTGAAGAATTTGTAATGGCGCTAGAGGTCCTCTACAACAGGAAACACAACATCAACACAAAGCTGATCTACGAGACTTCAAAGTTCGTGTCAAACACGATGGGCATTAAAGTCCAGCCGAACAAGGCGATAATAGGCGAGAACGCATTCGGCCACGAATCAGGCATCCACACCCACGGCATTATCAACAACCCGTTGACATACGAGCCTATAGCCCCCGAGCTTGTCGGCAGGAAGCGGTGGCTACAGGCAGGCAAGCACGCCGGAGCGCACGGCATCAGGGCGATGCTTGAGGATTTTGGAATAAAGCCTACTGACGAGCAGCTCCACCAGATCGTGGAGAAGCAAAAGAACATTGCCGACAAGGGCAAGTCCATAACAACTTCAGAATTACTGTCGATCGCCGGCGAAATAATGAACAACAACAAGTTTGAAGAAAAGTTCAAGCTCTACGACTTCCATATCGTGACTGGAATGAACATCATACCCACCGCTGTCGTCAGGCTGAACGCCAACGGCAAGGACCTTATCGCGTCTGACATTGGTGTCGGGCCGGTGGACGCCGCGCTCAAGGCTATACAAAAGATAGCTGGCGAGATGGCCAATATCAAGATCAGAGATTACATGCTTGATTCCATCACCGGCGGCTCTGACGCGCTGGCAGAAGTCACCGTCAAAGTAGAAGACAAGGACGGCTACGTCGTGTCTGCAAAAAAGGCAGGCGAGGACATTGTCGTTGCGTCGGTGCAGGCAATGATGGACGCCATCAACAAAGTGCTGCTAAGAAAGGTGCTCTACTCGAAAAGCTAGACTTCAGCCTAGCGAGTGATGCGGTTGGCAAGATACAACATTTCCCTTATCAGGGGCGACGGCATTGGCCCGGAGCAGACTGCGGCAGCAAAGAAAATCCTGGAGACGATAAGCGACAACTCTTCGACAAGATTTACGATTAATGAAGTTGACGCCGGCGACAGCGCGCTTGTCAAACAAGGCAATGCGCTGCCGGACTCTTCAGTAGACGCTATCAAAAAGTCGCAGGCGTGCTTGAAAGGGCCGGTGGGCGAAAGCGCTGCCGACGTTATAATCGTGCTCCGCCGCATGTTTGACCTCTATGCAAACGTGAGGCCGGCCAAGTCGTACCCGAACATCCCTAGCCTCTCAGACAGGGTCGACCTTGTCACCGTAAGGGAGAACACCGAGGATGTCTACCTTGGCTGGGAATTCAACGCCGACGAAAACACGGTCGTGGCGCTCAGAGTGACGTCAGAGCGTGCCAGCCGCAGGATAGCCGAGTATGCCTTCAAGACAGCTATGCTCCGCAACGACAAGCGCAGGGTGGTCGCAGTCCACAAGTCAAACGTACTCCGCAAGGGCGACGGATTGTTTGCTGCGACCTGCAAGGTAGTAGCCAAAAAATACCCGAAAATACACTACAGCGAGCTGTACGTCGACGCGTGTTCTATGAACCTGATCCGTAACCCGGAAGAGTTTGACGTAATCGTCACAACCAACCTGTATGGCGACATACTCTCTGACGAGGCCGCGCAGGTGGTGGGCGGGCTTGGCATGGGGCCGGCAGCCAATATCGGCTACCAGTTTGCACTCTTTGAGCCCGTACATGGGGCTGCGTTTGACATCGCAGGCAAGAACGTAGCAAACCCATCGTCGATACTGCTATCGGCAAAAATGATGCTTGAGTGGCTCGCCGACAAGCACAGCGACAGGAACGCGGCAGCAGAGGGCAAGAGGATAGAAGATGCAATAGTCACCGTGCTGAAGAAGGACAACAAGACAAAAGACATTGGTGGCAAGCTCTCCACCACCGAGTTTACAGAGCTTGTCGCAAAAGCGATGTATTGACTATTAAGAGCCTCTAGGCGCCCTTCTCTGCCAGGCAAAGAACATGAACACAAAGGGTATGGTCATGACAGCAGTGGCTATAAGGACGGGCTGGAAGGCGGTCGGATCGATGTCGAGGCCGGCAAGCTGCATGAACGGTATAGGAAAGACCGTGAAAAGCCAAAAGGCCACGATTATGGCGAACAGGTAATAGTTCCTCTTCAGGAGCGTCAGTAAGGAGAGCCTGTCGACTTTTTTCCTGTCGCAGCTGACGCACTTGGTCGTCGAGCCTGACACGTCTGCAGGCACTATGCACGACGTGCACACCCTGTTTTCACAAAAGTAGCACTTGCGCTCGGCAAACCGCGAGCCGCAAATCATGCAACGCTGCTGTTGGTCCTGCATCGCCTGCTATCCTGAGCCAGCCAACAATATTACCCTATCTAAGGCAAAATTTAAATTTGCTTACTTTGACAGTTGGTGAGGGTTCAAAAAATTCCTACACTGCAACAGACCTATACGGGCTATGCTGCCAAGCTCATTCTAGAAGATGGCAGTGTTTTTGACGGCATCGGCTTTGGCTACCCTTCAGAAATCGCCGGCGAAGTTGTGTTCAACACTGGCATGGTAGGCTACACCGAGACGCTGACCGACCCTTCATACAGAGGCCAGATACTTTGCATGACCTACCCGCTCGTGGGCAACTATGGTGTCCCTAGCTTTGAAGTGAAGGACGAGTACGGATTGCCAAAGTTCTTCGAGTCAGACAAGATACAGGTCAAGGCGCTGCTCATTCATGATTTATCAGATGTTGCAAGCCACTGGAGCTGCATAAAGACACTTGACCAATGGCTCTTTGAAGAAAAAATTCCGGGCATTCATGGCATCGACACGAGGGAGCTTACCAAAAAGCTGCGCGTGCGCGGAGTCATGATGGGCGCGATGGTTGTATCGGAAAACGCCATAGACGAGTCGCGCCTGAAAAAGGTGCTTGGGAGTGCCAAGTACGAGGGGCTTAACTTTATGCCCGAAGTTTCGACCAGCGAACCCCAAGGGTACGGGGACAAGGGCAAGAACTGCATAATCGTGCTCGACACCGGAGTAAAGTACAGCATCATACGAAACATCATGCGAACCGGCTATCGCGTGGTGCGCCTACCATGGGACGCGACGTACGAGCAGGTGATGTCATACAATCCAAAGGGCGTGGTGATTAGCAATGGGCCTGGCGACCCCAAGGTCTGCACGGGCACCATCAAGACTGCTACAAAACTGATAAAAGAGTCTACACCCACGCTTGGAATCTGCCTCGGGAATCAAATCCTTGCGCTAGCGGCCGGCGCCAACACCTACAAGCTGAAATTCGGGCACAGGGGCCAGAACAAGCCCTGCATCGACAAGCGCAACAACCATGTCTATGTCACGAGCCAGAACCACGGTTACGGCATTGACCCAAAGACGCTGGGCAAAACTGGTTTCAAAGTGTGGTTCGCTAACGCCGACGACGACACCGTGGAAGGGATAGAGCATAAGAGCAAGCCGATAATCGCGGTGCAGTTCCACCCCGAGGCTTCGCCGGGGCCTTATGACTGCATGTACGTGTTCGATCGTTTCAAGGAAATTATCGCTAACGCCATAAAGAGCGAGCCTGAGTTTGCAAAGTCTGCGCGGCCCAAAAAGGAACCGGCCAAGAAGAAAGGAGGGAGAAAAGGCGCCAAGAGATGAGACGATAAAAAAAGTCCTTGTGCTGGGTAGCGGGGCAATAAAAATCGGAGAAGCGGGCGAGAGCCAGTAAACTGGCCGCAAATTCGACTACTCCGGTTCGCAATGTCTCAAGGCGCTGGCCGAGGAAGGCGTAAAGAGCGTACTGATAAACCCCAACATCGCTACGATTCAGACTGACACGCGCTTTGCAGATAAAGTATATCCGGTGCCGATCAACAAGTCCTATGTAGAGAAGGTGATCCAGGCTGAAAAGCCTGACTCGATCATACTCGGGTTTGGCGGCCAAACTGCGCTCAACTGTGGAGTCGCATTGCACGAGCAGGGCATACTGCAGAAATACGGCATCCGCGTTCTTGGCACGCAGATCCAGGGGATCGAGATAACCGAAGATAGGCAGCAGTTTAAAGACGCCATGATAAAGAGCGAAGTGCCGGTGCTGCAGAGCTTTGCGGTCAATTCATTGCAGGAAGGGTTCAAGGCCGCCAAAGAGATCGGCTATCCCGTCATAATCAGGGTGGCGTACACGCTCGGTGGCAGGGGAGGCGGCGTCGCACACAACGAATACGAATTACAGGAAATTGCACAGCGCGGCCTCAACCTCAGCATGGTGCACCAAATCCTGATAGAGCGCTTCGTGGGCCACTGGAAACAGATCGAGTATGAAGTGATGCGCGACTACAAGGGCAACAGCGTAATTGTTTGTAACATGGAAAACATCCTTGCCATGCGGGTGCACACGGGCGACAACATTGTCATTGCGCCGTCGCAGACGCTCAACAACTATGAATACCAAATGCTGCGCTCGGCCGCAATCAGGGCAACGAGCTATTGCGGCATAGTGGGCGAGTGCAACATCCAGTTTGCGCTGGACCCGATGTCAGAGCAGTACACCGCAATTGAAATAAACGCAAGGCTTTCGCGGTCGTCGGCTTTAGCAAGCAAGGCAACCGGCTACCCGCTTGCATACATGGCCGCGAAAATCGGCCTCGGGTATTCCTTGCCAGAATTGATAAATAGGATCACAAAAGCCACGACTGCATGCTTTGAGCCGTCGCTTGACTACGTCGTGCTCAAGATGCCGCGGTGGGACTTCTCCAAGTTCGAGCTTGTAAAACGCAAGCTTGGTAGCGCCATGAAGTCAGTCGGCGAGGTGATGGCAATAGGCAGGACGTTTGAAGAAGTGCTGCAAAAGGCG
>DATEUD010000103.1:0-6152 GCA_035283265.1 Nitrososphaera sp. | reverse complement strand
AGGAAGTCGCCTCACTATGGAATTTTGCCGGGCCATCCTTCTGACTCCTATGGCAAGGGTTATGGTGACCGCCGCGGGCAGGCCTTCGGGGATTGCCGCCACTGCAAGGGCGACGACTGTGATAAACGCCTCTACAATACGCTCATGATCGGTTGCCATACTGTACAAGAACATGGCAGCATCTATTGCAATAATGGCGTACAGAACGAGCCTGCCAAAACGTGCAAGCTTGACAGTTAGAGGCGTTTTCAGCTCTTGTGCAGAATAGATTTCGCGCGAGATTTTACCTGTTTCCGTCTGGTCTCCGATGGCGACAACAATTCCGCTTCCCCTGCCGTTTGTAACAAGAGTGCCGCTGTAAGCCATGCACTTTCTTTCTGCAAGGACCGTGTCTTCACTGACAGGCTCCACCGATTTTCCTGCAGTGAGGGACTCACCGGTTATCATGGATTCATCCACCCGAAGATCTCGCGATTCAGCAAGGCGGATGTCTGCTGAAACCTTGTCGCCCGGAACTATCTCTGATGACGGTATTCGAGTTCTTGTGCCCAACCGCATCACCGTGCTTGTCGTGACCACTAGTTTCGAGAGAGCTTCTATAGCCTTGCCTGCTTTGGATTCCTGCAGGTAGCCGACGATGGCCAGCACTGCAACTACTGCAAGGATGACGGAAGAATCGACCCACTCTTGGAGGAAGGCGGTCACGGCGCCGGCTCCCACTAGAATGTACATGAAAGGTTGCCTGAACTGGCCAAGAAAAACTAGCAAGGGGTTCTTGCCTGCCTTCACGGTAATGGTGTTTGGTCCAAACTTTTTCTTACGCGACTCAACCTCTTCAGGTCCAAGACCCCGCTCCAAGTCGGCCCCAAGGAGTACCCTTACATCGCCGACCGAAAGGCTGTGCCACTTGCGAGAGTTTTCCGGGGCGTTCAAAGCAACATCCGGTCGCTTCGAATAACGTCATTTGGCATTATCGGATGCAAACTGTCAATTTCAAAATCGCACATGCAAGCCTGTCTATACTCTCGAAACACTGCCCAAGTGGCATTCTCTCTATAAAAGAGGTTCGAATATCTTGCATTGCACTGCATTCCAGCACTTTATTAGATGATGTCTCGCAATTTTTCATGCAAATTCCAATGTCTCCATCTGGCGGAATGAGTCAATTCACTGCATTTGCGCAAATTGCAGCATCATTTTCAGATGCATATCTGAATGGCGTTCGACTCATGAACGCTTACCAGATGATTTACGGAAAAGCGTTCAAGCGGACCCTTGACGAGGAGAGGGAAGAAGCCATCGAAGCTACCATGGGAGGCGGAAGCAAAGGAACCATCGCTCCTAACATGATCGAATCGATTTACAACAGATGGGTGAAAAACTCAGACGATGAACTTGAAACCGAACTAAGGTCGGAACAATTCACACAAACACTCGCAAAATACACAAGATCTCTCGTAGAATTGCGCTCTTTCATGAGGAAAGCTGGCTATCCTGTAGTTCATATCGATAGGATGTTTGATTTCTATGTGAGAAGCCACATGGTTCTCTCCGTGATACCAAAGGAATACCGTCTGGCTCCATTTGACGTGGCGTACAGAAAGGGAAAAACGAGGTTGCTCCATTACCGTGCGCCGGAACTCACCGGCAGTACCATTGTTGCGGATGCCTCGGCCAGCAAGGATGAAGGCGCGGCTAAGGGTTCTCAAATCACAGGAAAATGCCCTCTTCTCATTATCTATGCCCCTATCAACACATTTCACATCCTGGACCTTAACCCTAGAAGAAGCGTGGTAAAAAATTTGCTCGCATCAGGCGGGTTGGACATTTACATGCTTGACTGGGGATACCCCGACTGGAAGGACGACTCTCTGTCACTGAGCGATTATCTCAACTATGTCGTAGATGCAGTTAACGTTATAAAAAGCGAATCTGGGTCTGACAAGGTATCGATTCTCGGCTACTGCTGGGGAGGTATAGTAGCCCTCAGCTACACTGCATTATTCAATGATAGCGTTCGGAATTTGGCACTCATGGCGGCGCCCGTGGACTTCAGCAAGGATACCACCATGCTTGCCCACTGGGCGAGAACAATAGATGTCGATGGATTACTGGACGAATTCGGCCACATGGATGGACAGGTACTAGACCTGGCATTCCTTATGCGTAATCCTCCAAGGTATGGGTTTGACAAATACATACGATTTTTGCAAAGGTCGTACGACGGAGAGTTTGTTGACGCTTTTATTGACGTTGAAAGGTGGCTGTATGATACGCCGCCCATTCCCGGCAAGCTTTATCAACAGATCATCGATGATTGCTACAGGAATAACCTGCTGGTGCTAAACCAGATGGAGATTACGACAGCAAGTGACGGCAAGAATCACAAGATCGACCTTGGGAAGATATCCGTACCGCTGCTGACAATAGTTGCAGAAAAAGACGACCTTGTTTCTCCCGAGGCCTCGATCTCGATAAACGACCATGTCTCAAGCAAGGACAAGACTGTACTGCAAAATCCGGGAGGGCATGTAGCGCTGTGTGTTGGCGGCATAGCGCACGAGAGATTGTGGCCACAAGTGGCAAAGTGGATTACCTCACAGTGAAACTATTCACGCTGTTTCAATGGTCGCCAAAAATGATCCGGTTCAAACTGCGATAATTTTGGAATCAATTCTTTCACAACCTTTCTCCTTCGCTGAAACTTATCGCCAAAATGCTCCTTCTCCAGCTTCTTCAGAGGGATACATTGCCTCCAACAGTATCGATTCAGTTTCACGTGAAGCTAGCCTTTGTTTGAGGTACCTTGCCATATCTGTAGTTGTGATGATTCCGACTATTTCCCTGTCATCTGGATCCTCAACCAATAGGTGCCTTACCCTCTTCTGAGCCATAATGTGAGCCGCCTGCTCGATAGACGAATTCTTGCTTATGGATACTAGCGAAGTAGACATCAATGACCCCGCAGTGATAGCTTCGAGAGATACTCTATTTGCGGCAAGTTTCACAATGTCATTTTCTGTCAATATGCCAATGAGCTTGTTTTTGTCATCGGTTATGGTCACCGAGCTGATATTCCTCCCAATCATTGTTGTGGCAGCGTCCAATACGCTTTTTTTGGAATCCACGCTTACCATCCTGGTACTGGCATATTCTTCAACGGATGGCATTTTTTCTTCATCATCATTATCCCTACCAACCATGATACTCCTCTTTCTACCGCATGATATATCTTGAAGGAATTTTGTGCATTGCACTGCATTCCAACTAATTATATCAGATACTGTCAAGTTGAGTCTGAATGATTTCAAGGATTTTGGTCGCTGTTGACGGTTCAGAAAGCTCGCAGAGTGCTTAAAACTGTCATTGAAATGGCTGGCCGACTCGATGCAGGATTGCTTATTGCAAACGTATTGGAAGATTTTGGCGACGCGGCAAGGGTTTGGAAGAAGCATGACTCGATAGTGAAGGAACTAGAACAGGAGCATGATGCACTCCTAAAGAAGTATCAAGCAGTTGCAGCGAAGCAACT
Organism: Nitrososphaera sp.; assembly: GCA_035283265.1. Classification (GTDB taxonomy): domain Archaea; phylum Thermoproteota; class Nitrososphaeria; order Nitrososphaerales; family Nitrososphaeraceae; genus Nitrososphaera. Next base: position 2,620 of record DATEUD010000103.1, on the reverse strand, counting down.
TTCAACAAAGGTTGAGATGATTAAAGTAGAAGGCCATGCAGTGGAACAGATTTTGAAGATTGCCAATAGGAGAGGGTTAAGCGTGGCGAAGGGAATCTTTCTTGGAAGTGTGTCGCACAAGCTAGTACAACTTTCGGAGCGACCGGTATTGGTTGTGAAGAAAACTCTCACACTGGTAATTCTTAGGCGCGTTTTGGGTGCCTGTTAACTTTGGCGCGTGGGGTGGTAACTATGGCGCGTTGACTTGGTGATAGGGTGAAAAGCCTATGTAATGGCAGTTTTAACATAGAAATGTGCCCACAACACGAAAGGGCGATTCAGAGCGGGAAGCTTGGCTGGATGACGCGCGAAGACGTGGTTTCACTGTTAAAGTAGCGCCTCTGTCCTATGGCACCGTTCGCAGAGTTAACGAAAAGTTAACCAATATCAAATATTCTCAGGTCGTACAAAATCGCGCTCGATTTGCATTGGGAAATAAGTTTTTGAGAACGATGGATATATTTGTCTTAATTTGCGAAGACCACCATCATTTCTATTCGTTCAAAAGAGACAAAATGAATTGGTTGGCAGATCGTACTACCAGAGATGCTTCCTATGATCTTCCAGAGTTCAATATCAACATCGCATCACAGGAATACTATTCTGGCAGTAAGGTTTTCCCGATACGCGATAATCGCGATGATTGGAGTGTATTCAAGTCTTAGGTTGTGCTCCCATCCTTATCCAGCAGCTATCCTTTCCATTCGATAGCCAGCTGAACCCATTGACTCGGAGAATGTCGTTTATCTCTCTCCATTCTTGCCTCTCAATCCATCCCTTTTGCTTGAACTTGATGCAGTCCATTTCGTTAACGACTGTCAGCTTTTCAAACCTCTTTCCGAGCTGGTTGATCACATAGCCTTCAAAGTTTGTTTCCTTCTGGCTAGCAACGGCTGACTTTACTATCAGGTCTTTCATCGGGTTCTGCTTGTCCAGCTTCAGGTCAATGCCAGCTGCTTCTGCTGGAGTCTGGTTATCTGGCAATCCTGAATGTGGTCGGACAAAGTTGCGATAATGCCTATAGCCGTCAACGAATTTCTGAGCCGATTCGTCATTGCCCAAACCTCTACGGGATTTGAGTACGGAACGCATTTCGTTGTGATACCTCTCAACAGGACGATTCTCGAACCCTTCTGAGAGTGATTTGGTTCTTATGTGCATTATCGCTCTATCGTTGAACTCCTTGATGAAAGCCTTCTTGTACGAGTTTAGGCAGTCCGTCACAACATAAGATGGCAGAGCACCATTGGCATTTTCCTTCCCCTTTGCGAAGGGAATAAACCCCTCACGGTCTTCTTGTCAAGGATCCTACCGCTACCTTTCGATACCAAGGCTGCATCAATGGTATCGGATTCAAAAGTCATTTCATAGGTCGCTTGAGCTTGCTTTAGCGGTATTGCGTTCGATGTTTCCCTTAGCCCGCCTTTAGAATGATAGAACTTGCAGACCAGATCTGAATTATTCGAGTCCGACCCATCAATCGATAATGTTAGCTGCCTTCCTGAAATGGAGAGCTCCTTAATCCAGGCCCTCGTTTCAGGTACGGTAATCACAAATCCTGGACTATAGGGATTATGTGTGAAGTTCATGAAAGCGGCCATCGCATCAAAAGTCGATGGGTAGTAGGGAAGATCGCCCTGACTGCGTACCGTTTCATTAGGTATCTGCCTACTATCGCTTGACCTAACGATGAAAACTGTCGTAGGACGATCCACCTCCACGAGGTTCCAGCTGCTTCCAGAAGGAACGAAGTCATAATCCATTAACGTTCGTTCTCCATCATGGATCTTGATGGGGTGTGAATCAAAACTCAATGTGCCTGCTGTCAGCTGCACGATTATGCCCTCAAGATCAGAAGGCTTAAAGATGCGCTGAATGAGCAACAGATTCCCAAAGTCATACGAACTGCTTTCAGACGAAGCCCTATCCTCCAAATCAAGCCGCCCATAGCAAAACTCTGTATTTTCACCTGTCCTTCGTAAGGCTAATCTCAAGCTCACCTGCATGTATGAATTGTTATCAATAATGTCCTTCAGTTTGGTCCATAAATACCTGGCCTTAACTGACGATGACATACGCTATCATTTCTAGTGCTACTAGATTAGTCTGTCTTTTTGAATAACGAAGAGGACGTAATGTTATACCCCCGTCATCACCTAATTTCCTACTCTGGTGGTCAAGGCTCCTCTTTAGAGCCGCCAGCCTTCAGCCAATTCTCCTATGTGCGCTGCAAACGCTGCGGGACAGAAATCGAATTGCACCCGCTGCCGGGAGGGCGCTTTATTCCTTTGAACGCTGCAGACAGGATCCTGCACACGCGCTGGCTATGCTGGTCTAGAAGGGTCGTAATCACTGGCTAGACTCCGGGGTTTTATGGCCCAAAATAGTCATGACATGGACGAAGAAAAAGAAACCGACTGAAAGCTTGAATAATCCAATGGGGTAATCGTGATACCCCGACGTGTCTAACAATGTCTCGATCACATGTATTTCAGATGAAGACGGCATTGCCAAGGAAGTTTATGATTATCTCTATTCAAAGTTGGAGCAGCAGAAGCAGTTTGAAGAGGGCAAGGATCTG
>DATEUD010000102.1:0-6956 GCA_035283265.1 Nitrososphaera sp. | reverse complement strand
TTTGACTTTCCTCGCCCACATTGTTAACGGCGCCCAATGCTAATATCATGAAGGTTTGAGAAATATGGAAAAACGTTTTTAGAGTTCGGTTCAGCATGAGGATACATGGCAAATCCTCAGACAAAGAATCTTAATTCCCCCGACGAGACCCGTTCGTTTGAAAAAGGCAAGATGCAGATATCGACCATTGGAGAGGTCACCATGGGTCGATTCGTTTTCGAACCGGGATGGCAGTGGTCCAAGTCCGTCAAACCGGTCGTGAAGACTGATAGCTGTCAGCAGCAACACACAGGATACATAATTTCTGGAAGAATGAAGGTCAGGATGGACGATGGTACAGAGTCCGAAGCAGGCCCGGGCGATTTTACCGTGATCCCTCCAGGACACGACGCTTGGGTTGTTGGAGATGAGCAGTGCATCGGCATAGACTTTACAGGAGCAAAGACATACGCAAAATAGCGGCCTATTTGTTTCAGAGGAAATACTTTAGCACTTGCCGCAGGTGGCGCTCATAGACTTTCTGGTCCCCGCACACTTACTACTATTTATGCAGATATGAATTCATGTTGCCCTGTCCTTGATTACTTCGAACGCAGTCAAAAAGGCTGAAGAGATCTCTTCTTCTTTTAGGTTATTCATAGAAAGCCGCCCCCGTCTGAGAACCGTCATCTTTATATAATGTTACTACCATAGTAACATTATGTCGTACTACGAGCTGTGGACCATCCTGAGCAACTGGAGAAAGGACTTCTCTAGCGAAGAGTTTGCCAGGACCTTTACCAGCCCGAATCCCAGGAAGGTCCTGCACGACATGACAAAGAAAGGTCTGCTCGAACACAACGGTTATGGAAGATACACCGTAAGGTCTGTCGACGATTACGTAAGGTCAAAGAACGACATAACGCTTGGATACGAGCTCCTCAGCAAGTCCACAATGCCGTACGCCTTGACAGACGTGGACGGAGTTTTCGTCTGGACAAAGGGCGGATACAATGCAGGTCGATTCTTCGGCTCCTACCCCATACATGTGAAAGTTTTGGAATCTGATGCGACCAAATGGAGGAACTATTTTGCAGAGAATGTGAGAAAGACCATGCTCAGCGGAAGCAGGCCCAGCGAGACGTTGTACAGTGTCTACTATGTCCTGTATCCAGAGAAAGCGCTAAAGTCGGAGACTGTAGACGGGCTGAAGGTCGAGCCGCTCAGAGAGACCGTCGCGTTCTGCAAGAAGAACACATACACGTTCGAACCTGCGCTCGAAATGCTCAACGAAGAATATGGCCTCGGATTGAAAGTAAGAAACAGCAGGTGATGCAATGCCGCTAGCCGCCGACCTTACTGCCAGAGAAGCCGAAATCATCAGGATTATGAAGGTCCTCGGTGCGAAGAGCAGTAATTTCGTCTTGATAGGAGGATATGCGATCAACGCGCTGACGTCGCACAGGTTTTCAGTGGACTGCGACATCATAACAGATTCAAAGGGTACGAAGGAGATAGGCAGGCTTCTCGACCAGGAAGGATACAAAGTCCTGTCGCGGGTAATGAAACAGCCCATCTATGGAGTAAAGGTGAAAAAATACGTCAAGTTGGTCGGCGCAGGGAAGGTCTCTGTTGAAGTATTTCCGAAAGAAGTGAGCTGCAGGCAGACTGACGGGACATGGAGCTTCGAGCTTGTTATGCAGAACTCTGCAAAATTGCGAGTGGTCGGGCTGACGGATTCCACAGAAGCACGGGTCCCGATTAAGGAATTGCTGATCGCAATGAAGATACACGCAGGAAGGGACACCGATCTGCGGGACGTGGCGATGCTGAGCGAGCGCGCAGACTGGAAGGCAGTGAAAGAATTTGCGTCGTGCGGCGACGTCAGCAGAGTAAAGAAGCAGATCGGGTTTGCGGTTGAAACGATAGGAAAGCCGGAATTTGCTTCGGCGTTGAAGGCGGAGTTTGGCCTGCGCCAAGATGTCTCTCAGCTGATCAGGAGGACGCTCGATGGACTGGCTAAGGTGCAACTATAGATTCAACACAATTGTCGGCCATATGGACAGCGATTAATTGTTGTGGACACTGGCTAGATGGCTGTCTCACTCGATAGCTTACCGCAACGGCAGGCACCCACGCGCAATCGCAACCAATCAATCAATCAATCAATCAATCAATCAATCAATCAATCAATCAAGCCTCAAAGGCAGAGATGTGCTTGATGTTTCCCGCTCCTCCCTCTTCTCCCTCTTCTCCCTCTTCTCTTGCCCCTCTCGCTCTAACAAGTATCTTCTCGTCGGCTGTGTACAGGGGGACGCCAAGATATTCTGCAAGGGATACGTATGAGGAATCATAAAGCGATATGCCGTGTGCAAACGAGTTCTTGATGCAAAGAGACGCCATCTCGCCCAGGATGGGATACAGCCGTAACTGGTACTTTTCCAAGGCATCGGACGCTATTCTGGCCTGCTCCTCTCCAAATTCCGGGTTGTACCTCAGTGCGTTCAAGACCTCGTACGGCAATAGACTGGGACAAGCAATATCCACTTTTCCATCAATGTAGCCCTGTCTCAATTCGAGGGCCTTTTTCGTGTACTCTTCGTCAACAAACCACTTCACGATGACCGAAGCGTCAGCAACAACAACCACGACAACAGCTGCTCCTACTTTCTTGCTTCTCTCCACCTGCGTATCTCCTCGGTGGAGCTCCAGCTACGGGAGGTCCTGCGTATCCCGTCTGTCAGGGAGGCAGCTTCAAGAAGGGACTTGGTGTCGACAGTCCGGGCTTTTGCCTCCTCCTCGGCGATCTTTGCTACCAGGGCCTGTCTTATTATCTCGCTCCAGTTTACGTTGGCCAGCCTTCTCATCCTTTCCTTTACGCGTTTGTCCACCTTGACGCTGACTACTTCCACAAGTGGTATTACCAAGCGGGTAATAAAAATATTACCTGGTACAGGTCAACCTATACAGTGACTGAACAGCACAGAATTTCCAGCGGAGTCTAAATTCAGCCAGGGAACTTCTCCTAGACTGATTCCGCCGAGGTACAGCTTTCACAGTAGCAGGAGGTCTCTAGGTTTCATTAAGAGGGTGCGGAGTGGTTGCGAAGGAGAAACTTGACCTGTCAGTACGTACGTTTGAATGTCATAGCTGCGGGCGGACCATGGACAGGGATCATAACGCAGCTTTGAACATACTGAAACTGGGTCTGGAACAGGCCCATGCTGAGAAGCAGCCTCTACTTGTCCGTCAACGGATAAGCAAGTTTGCTTCGAGGAAGCAGGAAGCCCACGCTTTCAAGCGTGGGTAGTTCACAAATCTTATATCCAGCTCACCCAAAGCATCTCTATTTGAAGGCTGGACTCACGAAAGAGGGTAGCTCGGAACAGGTGTCTGACAGTCCAGAAAATCCGCTATCCAAGCCTGTGCCCTGGTCGCGTGAATTCTTGAAACGTATCAAGCTAGCAGGGTGGTGGCTGAGATACCATCGTGGACTTGCATATGAAGCCACGCTTAACTATAGAATAATTCAGCTTGGTGCGGAAGTAGGCTTCCAGGACAGGTGGCTGAAGAGAGTATTGCGACATGCAATTTCAGAATTTTCAAAGAAAGGTCTGGGGCCGGATTACTATGGCTATCACAATATTGATCACGAATTGGAGGCCGCGTACTTTACGTTACTCTCCGCTTGCGGCCAACAGCCTGCTCGTTCGGCTTTTACACAGGAAGAGATGACATACCTTTTTGTCGCAGCTCTTTTCCATGATTATGATCCGCTGAAGCAATTTGACAAGCCCAATGAAGATTCTGTTGAACGTATAGTACGGAACGACAAGAGGATCGTGCAATTCATAAACGAGGTTGGTCTGAACATAGACCTTGTTATCGCCCTTATTTACCGGACCGCTTATCCTTTTCGCGGAGATATCGCTGAACGTTCCCAGGCTCGGATGAAGGAGCTTTTCGACGCTGCCGGAATAGCAGAGGATGACTTTGCGACTAGAACTCGGTACACCAACATGGGTTGGTTCCTATCCGTCGCGGAGCGAATTGCGGGGTACGCCCTAGGGGATTTTCAGCATTCGATGGATCTAGCAAGAAGGAACGCGCACGCCTTGGGATGGCATCCTTCTGTCATTAATGAACGTTCGGTGCAATACTTTTCTTCATTAAAGGAGGAGAGGGAGATGTTTGACAGGGTCCTGGGAGGTGTTGCTGAACAATGCAGGAGGACTTTTTTCGATAACGCAGAAGCCTTTAGAAAAGCGTGGGTAGAGGAACTGGAGCTCAAGGGTATGCTATCCAATAGCGTGAAGATGGTCGCCGTGGTCGAGGGCAAAGGTGATGGTCAGGTGGCGAGCGAGGAAACAATTCAGAGTAGTGTAAGAGATTCTGTGCTAAGAATATTCAAGGAGCAGGCTCTTCCTATTCGAGTTGACGAAAACGAGTTTACGCGCTCGATGTTTGAGATTGGCAGTATCCTTATCACGCTCAGGGTATACAGGTCAGATGGAGACATACAGATCGTGGGATATGCGAAGGGCTATCCATTAGAGAAATCCAAACTCCGGCGCGGAACTGCTGACGAGAATGTTGGGAAAAACAACACTGCCTATCTTGAAGGGATAGGAATAATGAAAGGCTTTTGGGGAGCGAGCGGCGGTCATTTGCTTAGACTAAGATTCCTTGGCGAAGCATCAAGACGGGGATATAGATTTGTGACAGGCTATGCGCACCGCGAAGTAGTAATGCAGCGTCTTAAGAAGGGTGAAAAGATAGGCATAGTTCAAAGATATGACCCCGATATGCTGGACTATTACAGGACGGATCTTACCGATGGCATGTATCAGACATTCCTCGATGAGTCTGGATCAATCTATGTGGGACAAGGATGATTCTTTCCTGGTGTCACTAGCCTAGATAAACCATCGCCTGTCGGCTAGTGGACCCTCTCAATTGGGCGTCGTCAGACGACAAGTCACCGGCGCCCGGAAGGCTCAAGTAGAAATTTTCTTGTGTTTCCAGCATACCGGCCACGGCAACTATACTTATTCTCCTGAATTTCCCCATCCCCAGTAGATGGCCATCTCCGGACACGACAAAGCCGGCTTTGCCGTCGACGGCGGTCCTGTGGATGGCGTCGTCGTCAGGGTCTTCCATTACTGCTCTGAACCTTGAGCTTATCTTCACGAAAGAGCCGGAGCTGGCCAAGTCCCTGAGAAAGTCTGCGATGTCCTCCTGTTCCACATACTTTTGTATTCTGGGCTCGTTTGTGGTGACGGCAACCTCCTCCAGGATTTCTCTCGAAATGACCAGTTTGTGGTTCTGCAGGATTTCAGAGAGGAGGTCCCTCGGCTTGGGTTCTTTGGTTCTCCGATTCCCCGTCAGGGGTTGTCGCACATACACCGCAACGGCAGGTACCCAACACAGCAATGCCTAATAATGTCGCTTACGCTTCCATTCCTATCTGGTAGGCCACAACATGAGGTGAACGCTGCAACTGATTGCCGAGAAATTCCCCTCATGCAATCCTGACGAGTCTGACGGTGGCCTACCTTCATTTATAACTCGTCGGGAAACAAACATGATTCATCCGTCTATTCATTTTCTGCGCTTGGAGAATTATTTACAAATTTGATGTAATTAGTCAAGCCACTAACAGGGATCGTGGCAGCATTCAAACCAATGTAACGGCCGACGGTTAGTTTTCCTTACCCGAGTTAACTATCAGCTCATTCAGTCACGCATTAGTACCCGGATTCCGCTCACTCGGGCCAAACATCAGGCTAAACGAACGTGTCGGCTACTTCCCTTAGGTCTTCTCTAAATCCTTCAGTGACTTTTTGAATTTCTGAGCGAAGGGAGGAAAGCTCCATGGAATTTACGCTGGCGGGGCTCAATAGCATGTAAGCTATGACTGACAGCGCTACCAATGTGATAGCCACGATCACTCCGGTAATCAATTACATATTAAATCGTGAGAGGCGATAAAAAGCGGTTGTATGTCCATGAGATGACAGCCAACAAAAGTAGTGATTATGTAATGAAGTGAAAGACCAAACTTTTAATGAGTAGGAACCAGCATTATCCGTTAGATGAAGATTGGTATCATAATCTCGCAAACCGATCCAGAAACAGTCTGGAACGCTCTTAGGTTCGCCAATACCGCGATTTTGGAGGAGCATCAAATCAAAATATTTCTTCTTGGCGCAGGCGTTGAAATTGATACAGTCAAGAGTGAAAAGTTCAACGTGAAGGAGCAGCTGGATAAACTGAACCAGCTTGGAGGAACAATGATTGCTTGCGGAACCTGTATCAAGTCAAGGAACATGCAGTTTGAACTATGTCCGATATCCACTATGAAGGATATGCTAAAGCTTGTTGTAGAGTCCGATAAGGTTGTGACGTTTTAGCCACCGTGCTCCATAGAATACGACCAAGCTGCAACATCATTTCTAAACCCCCGCGTTCAGCACATGAAAGACTTCTGCGTCGGACGCTCGAGACGATGATTGACTATGCTGCCTGACGGATAGTTCCTGCACCATCACGGTGCTGAACTGTCATATTTTTCAAAATAGACAAGGTTTTTCAGGTCCGTGCGGTTCTTTCTGCCTTTCGTCTGCCTTGCCGGATAACCAAAGCCAACTATTATAGAGATGTTCAGGTCGCTTGGAATCCCAAAGTCGGCCCTAAGCCCTGCCTCCTCCACCCCAGTGAAAACGCAGGAAGCCACGCCAAAGTTCCACGCTGCCAGCTGCATGTCCTGCACGACCCTTCCAGCATCAATAAGGTGAAACCTGTACTTTGGGTTGGTAAGCACAATCACGGCAAAATCTGCGCCCGACACCCAGGCTCCGCTCGTGCTGTCCCGAGCCAGAGTCGCAAGGCCGCTTCTGCTCTGGACAACCACGAACCGCCAGTGCTGCGTGTTCAGGCCGGTCCCCGTCAGCCTTGCAGCCTCGAGGACTTTGTCT
>DATEUD010000101.1:0-19935 GCA_035283265.1 Nitrososphaera sp. | reverse complement strand
CGGATTCTACCACAAACTTGAAGGGCGAGTCGTTCAGTGGCCATACGACGCGGCCGTGCGTCGGCTGCTCTACAACCCTGCTCCCGCCTTCGTCCTCCACCAACAGCCCCATTGTGACCTCCACGGGCACCGCGCCGGTGTTCCTGATCGTGCCCACGGCGTTGAGCCTTCCCTCAGAATCAACAAATGACGACTGGGCGATGATTTTCACAGGGTCATCTGCTGCATATCCGCTAATAGCAAATGACAGCGTTGCAACAAGTGCCAACACAGGCAGGGCCAGAATGCGCATGCCAGGCTGCAAGTATGCGCTTCCGCAATTTAAATTTCCCTAGCCGCCAGCGTTTTCGCCGCTTAACCTGAGGCTATCCTGGTACACGTCTATCAATTCGTTGATGACGTCATCGTGGTTGACGTCGAGCTTTTTTGTGTGCATCATGTCGCTCATTATGGACGCCAGCCGCCTGTATGTTTGGTCGTCGACGTTCAGCATCTTCATTACCTAAGGTGCAAGCCCACTGGGTATTTAATTTTTCAAATCAAGAGTGTGGTGAGGTACATTATCAGAATGCCGGCTGCAAAGCCACCCGCAGACGGCCCAGTCAGGAACCGCCCGCCGTTTACGACTCTTTCCACTTTATCCGACGCGCTTGCATACAGCGAAGAAACGGCCAGGGTGCTGCCTACAACGGCGACTGCTATGGCTGATATTAGCAATAGTTTGGAGCTGAGCAAGCAAACCTTAACCAGGTACTGGTGTGTTAGCCTATGTAATAGATGTTAGTATGGGCTAATATGCTTAGCCAACTCTACTTCAAGTGAGAAGTTTATTTTGAGAGGAGTCCTATGCACTGTTGCATGCAGCGATACATGGTTCACCTGCAGAACAGGTCGTATAGCCCAAAGGACTCCGCCGCCCTCCTATACAGGGCAAGGGAGCTTGTCGAGCCCGAGGTCGTTGTCCGCGACGTCAGGGTGTCCAGAAAGTACATTGAGTTTGACACCAGCACACCTGACGACATGGACGCAGGCGAGCTGACAGGCAAACTCAAGGCGATATCGCCGCTTGTAAGCTACGAGCACGTCGTCGAACGCCACATCGGCAAGGACGAAGCGATCGAGCGCTCGGTGGAGCTGTTCAACGACGAAAAATACTGGGGAGCTCATGAAGCCCTCGAGTCCGTGTGGAAGGACTCAAGTGGAGATGAAAAAAGCATCCTGAACGGCATCATTCTTGTCGCCGCTGCATTTGTGCACGACGAAAAGAACGAGCCAGAGATCTGCCTGTCCATTTTGCAGCGTGCCAGAAAAAAGCTGGTAGGAACAGGCGGCAGGTATCACGGAATTGACATTGACAGGGTTGCAGACTTGATTTCAAAGATAATTAATTCCGGCAGGATAAAGCGATTCACGATCTGAAGGCGTGCGCAACTGCAACGACTGCCGTGCTTATCGCAGACAGCACGAGTAGCGAAGTGCCGAACATCATCGCTGCATCAACTGCCGCGCTCTCGGCAAGGGCTATCGCAGTCACGCTTGCAGCCCAGGAGCACGTCAGGGCAAGTTTTGTCCTTGACATGTCCCATTTTCTTTTTCTGCTAGCTATGCCCAATGCGGCGCCCAGCGGGGCAAAGTAAATCAGGCCTACAAGCGAGCTGGCCGTCATTCCGGCCGCCACTATGCCAAGCTCGCTTTGGAATGCAAGCGAGTCGTAGACAGAAGTGCTGAGGGCGAGTATCCCAAGCAGCGGATAGACCAAGGTCCTCACCGCGCTCTGGAGCCAAGGGGTCTGCCGCTCGTAATCGGCGACTGACGGGCTGAACGAGTAGTACCATGCGTTGAACACGTTCATGAAGCTGCTCCCCGCGGACGTCTTGAGCGCAATGCCATCCCTGAACAGGCGCAGCTGCTGCACCTGCGGCGCCAGCTCGCTACCAAACGCCGCTGTCGCAATCAGGCACCCGCTCTGAGTCTGGTTCTGGTTCCCGTTCAAGCCGGGGCCGGACGCCTGCAGGACCAGCGCGTCAGACGCGTACCGGTCAGAATCTACTATAAGCGAATACAGGGCGGTCTTGTACGTCTGCAGTTTTTGCGTAATCGCAATGCCAAATGGCGCTTCAGAGCCGGCGGTCATGTTCGAGCTTCCCGGGCCGGCCTCTGCCAACGCCTTGCCTATTGCTATCACCCTGCCGTCACTGTCGTACAAGGTCGCTATCATGATCGCGTTGTTCGCAGTCTCCTGCCCCTCGTTTCTTACTGCCGCGTTGATGTAGTAAGTGCCCAATATGTCCAGCCTGGAGTTTGACGAAATGATCTTTAGCTGCTTTTCCTTTAGCTCTGCCGTCTGGCCCATGGCCGACATTGTAAAGTTTGCCACCAAGTCGACCGTCTTCTGGTCGATGTACAGAATTTCAAAAGGCGACGACTCTTCGGGGTTTATCACCTGTATTGCAGGAACCCGCTGAAATTCGTCAAGCAGGTTGCCTTCCCTGTCATAAAATGAAATTTTGATGAGGACATTCCTCATCGCAGTATCAGATTCGTTTCTTATCTCGCCAAGGATGTGCATGACCTTGGTTTCATCCACATAGGAGAACTGGTTGTGAAAGGAAAATTCGGCGTATGCCTGCTGCACGACTGGCAGGATCAGGACAACGGCGACGACTGCTGGCAGGAACCGCACAGGTTGTTGGGACTGCAATGGTTATTTAAAAACACCGACAATGCGTCAGCCTTTTTTCCACAGCTGCAAGGCTATGGGGGCAAGGCCCGTGTCCAGCAGCATTATGGTGTAGACTATTTTCATCGTGTAGTGCTTGACCGAGAACAGTCCATCGCGTTATGGCCGGAGGCAGTTAATTGATTTGGCTGCAAATGTTCTTGGGATATAGCACCAACGGCGCATGTCCAGCTGCTCAAGCATCATCTGGCAGCCAACCCTTGCCATTGCATTTTAGGCATTTTGGGATATCGTAAAAACTTTGATTTGGATGCACGTGAAGACCATCTTCAAATATATGCATCCCCGTTCCCATGCAAACAGGACATAGCCTTACCTTTTAGTGCTATTTCATAATAGACGTTTGACACTTTCATGATTTTGGTGATTCACTACTCCACACTTGGCAGAATGACACTGGTAATTCTTAGGGACATTTTGAGCCCTTGGTATTTTCGGGTGATGGACTGGTAACTTCGGGTGATGACTTGGTGTTAACTTGGACTGACGGAAATGCGGTGATTTTGGGTCAAGGATCGGTGAAATATGGCACTCCAAAAGTACTCTGTAAGTACTCAAAAGTACTGTTAAAGTACTTTGTAAGTACTCTGTAAGTACTGTTAAAGTACTCAAGTACTCAACGATGTCTGAAAACCCGTTCCGGGATAGTGAAATAGACCTGAAGAATCAGGTTTTCACCTGAAAAAACAGGTTTTCACTGCTAATCTCATGAGCTCCAAACCCTGTTTCACTCATTTTTCACCTGAAAATCACGATTTTCAGGCTAGTTTCAGGCATTTTCAGAGTACTCCAGTACTGCAGTACTAGTACTCAAAAGTACTCCAGTACTGCCGTACCAGTACTGCCGTACCAGTACTCAGTACTCAAAAAAAAGTACTCAATAAGTACTCAAAGAGTACTCAATAACTACTCAAAGAGTACTTAAGTACTCAAAAAAAAGTACTCGTGCTCCGGGCTCAATATGTAGACAAAGCGACACTCACATTTGCGATATAAACTGGCGCCTAGACTATGACCTCGCTCTGTGCGACCCTGTAGGACGGAAAAAAGTCATATCTGCAAAGGTTACAGCGCCCGATATCACATACTGGAGTTTCCCCAGATCTTTCAATAGTGTCGCATCTCTTGTCCCTAAGAATTACCAGTGTCAAATCAAGGCTACGCCCATCAACAGAATCGTCAAACGTTATAGATATTAGGACGTTGCACGCCGCCAGAAGCGTTGCCAGATATATCGGTAATAGCGGGGCCGGCTTCGGCTGATCTTGCAGAAAAAATTGCAAAGCGGCTTGGCGCCCAGCTGGTGGCGGCAGAAGTGAGGGTATTTTCAGACGGCGAGAGCAAAATAAAGATGGGCAGGACCGGCAAGAATTGCGTCATTGTCCAGTCGACCCACCCGCCGACGGACACGCACCTCATGCAGGCACTGATGATGGCAAGGAAATGCGCAGACGTCGGGGCGCGTGAAATATGCGCAGTCATTCCTTACCTTGCCTATGCCCGGCAGGACAGGGCATTTCTTGAAGGCGAAGTGGTAAGCATCGCCCTTGTTGCAAAATTACTTGAGGCGGCAGGCGTCAGGCACGTCGTGACAGCGGACATCCACAGCCAGCTCGCCATGTCGCATTTTGCCAGCGTTCAGAGTGTTTCTTCAATCCCGCTCCTGGCAGACTATGCGTCGAAAATGAAATTGCACAGGCCGGTTGTGGTGTCGCCTGACGCCGGCGGGGCCGACAGGGCAAGAGAGTTTGCAAAGCGTCTGAATACAGACGCGGTCGCCATGAAAAAATCCCGCGACAGGACGACAGGCGAAGTTACGGTCGAAGAGAAGCTTGACGTCGACGTTTCCGGCAGGGAGGCGATACTTATAGACGACATGATCAGCAGCGGCGTGAGCATAGTCAAGGCTGCCGAAGTGCTGCGCAAAAAGGGCGCCAGCAAAGTGTATGCAATGTGCGCCCACGCGCTCCTGATTGGAGACGCGGCGCAAAAGATCAAGGCAGCCGGCGTGTATGACATTATCGCAACCAATTCCGTCCCCGGCGAATACGCAAGGGTGGACCTGAGCCCGGCCATAGCAGACGTGATACAGTCCCGCTACAGCTCAGCATAAATTTGGCAGGGATTACTATACCCGCATGACCAATCTGCAGCTCGTATTTCTGGGCACCTCCTCGGGCGCCCCGACCGTCGAGCGCGGGCTGTCCTCCATAGCACTTGTGAGGGAAGGTGAGTTGTTGCTCTTTGACGCCGGCGAGGGGATGCAGCGCAATTTCATCAAGGCCGGCCTTGGCATGAACAGGAAGATGAAAATTTTCATCAGCCACATGCATGCGGACCACTGCGTGGGCCTGCTCGGACTCTTGCAAACCATGGGCCTGCAGGGAAGGGAAAAGAGCATTGACATTTACGGCGAGCCAAGAGTCAAGGAATTCTGGGAGGAAAACATGCGCATTATCAACTTTGGGCTGACCTTTGACGTGAATGTTTATGTGATAAAAAAGGAAGGGGTCGCGGTCAAGGAAGATGACTACCAGGTCACGTGCTGCGAGGCTCTGCATTCGGTCCCGTCGCTTGCGTACTGCCTTGAAGAGTTTGACAGGCCTGGTGCCTTTGATGTCAAGGAGGCAAGAAAGTTCGGGATACCGGAGGGCGAGCTGTACAGCAAGCTCCAGCACGGGCAGGACATCGTCTACAATGACAAAAAGATCAAATCAAGCCAAGTTGTAGGGCCGCCGCGCAAGGGCAGAAAGATAGGCATATCCGGTGACACAAGGCCGACTGACAGACTGGTAAAATTCTTCCGAGGGTGCGACGTGCTGGTCTTTGAATCGACTTATAGCCACGATAAGCAGCAAAAGGCGATCGAGTACTGGCACTCTACGGCGACAGAAGCGGCAACAATCGCGAAAAAAGCCGGCGCTGGCAGGCTGTTCCTGACCCACTTTAGCGCGCGCTATGACGAAACCTCCGCGCTCGTAAGGGAGGCGGGTGCCATTCACCCCAACGTCGAGGCGGCAGAAGACCTGAAGGTAGTGCAAGTCCCATATCTACAGAAATTAATCATGAAGAATGATTCCTGAAAAAAGGGCAAAACTGATAAGCGTATTTCACTTGGCAAGAACCCGAGGGCGTTTACCGGGGCAGTCATTTACCTTGCGTCGCAGAACTGTAACGAGTTCCTTCGCCAGGTGGAGATACGCCAGATGGCCGACATCTCGACTTTTGCACTCAGGAAAAGATGCAGAAATCAAGGCTATTTTGGGAATCTGACATAGCGCGACACATCTCTTGCATTGTTAACGGCAGCAAGCTGATCTGCATCCAGCGCGACATATGCGGCCTTGAACTTTGGGTACGCTTCCCTGCACGAAAAGAGCGTCATGACCGCGTCGTCATGATCCAGCCGGAATCCCTGGCAGGGCTCGTGCCCCCTCACTATTGCTTTCGCCCCCGATGCCTGCAGCCACCTGCGCGAAACACTGCTTCCAAAGTGCCTCCCGATTCCCCTTCTCGAACTTTCCCACCCCGGCGCGGCGTCTACCTGCCGCGGGTCGTTCCATAGCAATTCTTCAAGAACGCGGCTTCTGACGTGGTTTTCCTGGGCAGCGGCTATTGATCCTAAGTTTGCAGCCGCGTCCTCTGTTGGAAGCCCGCCGTGTACCAGCAGCAGTTTTTGCCGGACCATTGTCGCAAGAGTGAGCAGCCTGAACATCGACAGCAGCTTGCGATAGACCTCCGTGCCGCCGTCGCCAAAGCGCTTCTCGATTTCAAATTGCAATTCATGGGACGAGAATGGGAACTCAGCTGGCGCCTCGTGGTTTCCCCTCATGAGCACGACAGAGTCAGGGTATGCACTTTTCAAATGGCAAACAGAATACATTATTCCGACAGAATCGCTTCCCCTGTCGACATAGTCGCCCAGAAACACGAGCTTGTTCATCGGGTTTGACAGGAAGCGCTCGTAGTTTATTTCTGAAAGGATCCGAAAAAGCGATTTTGAATCTCCGTGCAGGTCGCTGATGATCGCAAGATTATCCAGCTCCTGTATTTCCACAAGCCCGCCGTCTACCTTGCCGCCCGCGATGCTTTTCCTCTGCCTTTCTGCCTGCAGTGTGTTTATAGCCTGTTCTATTTTCTGCAGAAAATCAGAGGCTTTTGCTGCGGACTGCTTCAGCTGCAACATGTACTGATCCGGCTCGGCGGTTAAATGTATTGCATTAAGGATGCTTCTATCCGATAGTTCCACTCTAATTATATGAAATGATTGTTGTTATTCGATCGACTTATAATGAAGAATCACAGTCGATATGAAGTCATTGCCGCTATACTAAAGTCCGTGAACAAGGAGGAGACGCGCACCAAGATAATGTACAAGGCAATGCTGAACAACGACTAGTGCAAATTGTACCTGGATTCGCTTATCAAGAGCGGCCTTGCCCACGAAGTGAACAACGGCGACAAGACGCTTTACAGGATAACGCCGATGGGGGCAAGTTCCTGGCATACTACGCCAGATGCAGGAGCTCTTGCCTGCCGGCATTGAAGAAAATCTGACGGACGAATACTATCACCTGAGTACGTGATTATACGATCGGTTCCAGGTTGATCTGGTGCCCGTCGAACACCACAGAATGCAGTGTCGACGCCGGGACAAGCGACTGCAGGAACAGCGTATCGTTTATCATCAGCAAGCGCAGGTGCATATCCGACACTTCTGAAAGGTACTCGAGTACGTCTCCCTGCGAGTGGCTGATCACAGCGATAGAAAGGTCCGCGCAGGTCCTGACATCTGATAGAAGGTTTTCCATCCTGCTCTTGACACCCTCCTGGCCGTACGACCGCTGCATGATGTCAGTCCCCATGATATTCAGCAGCAGCCTACCGGGGTTCTTTTGCTTCATTCTGGCAAGCACGGCTATCGACGGGTCGCTTCGCTGTTTTTTGTCGGGCAACAAGATGTGGTCTGACATGCCGGCTACCCTGTTCGTCCAAAGTATCTTGAAGAGGCCCTTCTTGCCTTCAGGCATTGACGGCCCGAGGTAGTTCATTATGGCGTGCGGGTCCATCCAGTCGAACGGCTGGAACAGCACCGGGTTGCCGGCTGAGACAAAGTTTGACACCATCCTCTCAAGAAATGCCATCGCGACTGACGTGTTCACGTGCGAGTCGAGCTCGAGCAAGACCACGCCCTTCCTTGGAAAGCCGCCGCCGAGCGAGCCGTCAAGAGCGTGGTAGCCGCTCCTGACGTGGTCGGCCGTTGCAATCCCGTCGCTTGCAGCAGTTTTCTTGTGCGGCTCTGGCTTGAACTTGACAGGCCGGTAAGGGTCAAAGCTGCGGAAGACGCTGTTGTCAAGCGTATAGATATACGACGGCCGCTCTATGCGCACGCCCCGGAGCTTTAGCAGAAATATCTCCCGCACTCTTGCGCTTTCGTGGTAGCTCTGCTTGAGCTCCACGATGCCGTCGACAAGGAAGTCGAGCGTGGTGTCGTCCGGATGCTCGCTTATGAATATGAGCTTGGCCCCTGCCCTTTCCCTCCAGGTCTGGAGCACCCTTTCGTTGTTCAGGCGCGCCTCTTTGTCCATGAAGGACGCGATTGTGTCCCAGCTGTCGATTATGATTATCGGCGACTTGATGTCCATCAACTGGTTGGTAATGCGCTCAAAGAGCGACTCGGGCTCGTCGAGCCTTGCGTCCTCGAAACTTGGCATCAACCCGTGCTCTGACTCCTCCCCCGGATTTCCGGGCTTTGGCTGCTCGACGAACTTTTCAAGCCACGGGTAGTATTGGAAGAGCTGCTTTGGCGAAATCCTTGTCGAGATGTAGAAAAAGTTGCTTTTGCTTTCAAGCGCCTTCAGGATCGTGAGCGCCAGCGTGGTCTTGCCGGTGCCGGCAGAGCCCTTGATCAGGAGCGAGTACGTGTCGCGCTGGATAAAGCGCATCAGCTCGTCCGGCATGTGTATCGGCCGGCTGCCATTTTTCCTTTCAGCGCCAATGATTGATTCTGCCACGCATTATTCACCACAATCGTCTTTTAGTACAAGACGTTTTTCCGAATTAATGATTATTGATGTAGCTATTCCTTATTAAATATTGAGCACATTCCAATCTCCATAACAATATAACGCACTCAATTGCAAGAAACGACGTTGGATTTGCAAGACGCATGGCTTGAGGTGAGGGCCTGCGCAGGCGCTGAAGCTGCGGGCACCGACGATCAAATGCTTGGGGTGCCGGCCATATCGGAGGTTCTCGAGGCTGCGGCGAATTTGAGCAGGCAGCCGGGGATGTGGGACTATTCTCGCCGGCTTTACGCAGGCGAAATGGAGGCTATACGCGGGGCACTCCAGTTAACTAAAACTGCCGAAGATGCCAGGTCAGTCTCGCTTGCCGCAAACGTAACTTACAAAGGGTCGTGTTATACCCTAACGCTCTTTACAATCAAGAGAAGCCAGTAACATATTTATTGTAATGGACAAGTCTTGTGTCCTACGTATCGCTATGGTGATTAATGAGGAATTACTGGCAGCCAGGAAAAAGGTTGCTGAAAGGCGGCCCAAGTTCATCAGGCAGGAGAGTTGGAGGTACGACAGGCTTGCCGAGAACTGGAGAAAGCCCAAGGGCAAAGACAACAAGATGAGGAAGCAAGTGTCAGGAGTGCCTCCAATGGTCAAGGTCGGCTACAGAGGCCCGAGAATTGCAAGGGGCCTCCATCCGTCAGGATACACCGATAATGTCGTTCACAATGTTGCAGAGCTGGCAAGTTTGAACGCGAAAAAGGACGCAGCAAGGCTGGGGCACACCGTTGGCAAGAGAAAGAGGATTGAGATAGTTGCCAAGGCAACAGAGCTTGGCATCAAAGTGTTAAACGCAGGCAAGCTGGCTCTAAAGGAGAAGGCGGAGCCAGAGCCAAAACAAAAAAAGGCAAAGAAAGGAGAGTCTTGAAGCATAATGGTAGTCAACATTGTGAAAAAGCGGGAGCTCGTGGCAAGGATTCTGGGCGTCGGAGCCAACAGGATCCGCTTCGAGCCCGACAGGCTGGAAGACGTTGCTGATTCGATCACGCGCGAAAACATTCGCTCGCTTGTCAACAGCGGCGCGATATGGACCGTCCAACCAAAAGGGACGTCAAGGAGGAGGGCTATTGAAAAGCGCTCGGTGTGGAAGGTTCACGGCAAGGGCCCCGGCTCAAAGAAGGGCAAAAAGACCGCGCGGGTCGGCAAGAAAGAAGTCTATGTCATCAAGGTCAGATCTATGCGCTACCACCTCAAGGTTCTCAAGGAAAGGAAGGACATCACCAACGAAATCTACTGGCAGCTATACAAAAAAGTCAACGGAGGCCAGGTAAGGTCACTTGCGCACCTGCGCGATCTAGTAAAGGAAGCCAAGACCCGCTAGCGCAATTTCGCAAGGTCTGCCCTGCACTCTGCAAAGTCATGCATGGAGTCGCCCATAAAATGCAGGCCCTCTTTTTTCAGCAAATCTTTTTTCCTTGCCTTGCCAAGAGCGTAGCCCCCAATGTCGCCGTTTGACATGACGACCCTGTGGCAGGGCACGACAATTGGGTTTGGGTTCTTGTTCAAAATCCTGCCAATTGCACGCGACGCGTCGGGGCGCCCAAGCACCTTGGCAACGTCGCCGTATGTAGTTATTTTGCCTTCTGGAATGCGGACGAGTATGTCGTATACGTCGCTTGCCTTTAGCTGTCTTTTCACACAATGATAGACGGCATGGACGTATTTCAATATTCAGGCTTTGTAGATTTCAAGTCCGGATTTTTCCACTATTTTCATTATCCTGTCCTTCTGGCTTCCAAGGCCCTTGCCGTCCACGACAACGTGCGTCACCTTCTCCACGCTCTTTTCAATCATCTGGTCAAGCATCTGTTCGTCGATTGCCTCGAGGTTGTGCTTTGACGCAACTGCTGCTAGGCCAAACCCGGATTCAAGCAGCAACTTGTTGAACTTTGTCGGGTAATGCGTGCCCCCGAGCGCGATTCCCACTTGCTCGCAGCGCTCAATGCCACCGTCCAGCATGCCCAACAGCGTGTCGCACATGAATGCTGCCGCGTTGATGTCGGCCCACTGCTTTTCTGAGGAGCCCAGCTCGACAAACAGAACGGGTTTCTTCAGCGACGTCGGGCCGTGGTGCGTCGCTTCTATGGTTACGTCGTATTCCGGAACCCTGCGCCTTGCAGCCGTTATCGCCTTCAGGTACCCTTTCTGCAGGCTCGGATACGATATTGCCAACTCTTGCGGGTTTCCGCCGTAAGGGTTGTCGGCAGCAAAGTTGCCGGTGCAGTGGCAGGTGAGTGTCGGTATCTGGCTGTCAGACCTGTGTTTTGAAAGGAATATGAACGACCCGGCGTCAGGGTAGAGGTCATCCAAGTTTTCCAAGCTGAGCAGGTTCCCGGAAGCGATGTAAAGCTGGACGTTCTTGTGGTGCGGCGACCTGTGCGACTTACCGGCGCTTGCAAACCCAGTGTTCTTGAGGTGGTCGGCCATTGTTACGCCTGCCAGATCCTGACTTGAGGCTACGAGGACATGCTTGCCCAATCCGGAGTGTCTGCGAACAATTGTAATTTTAGCCTTCTCACATGTTAAACAGATGACAATTTGCCATTTTGGATGGGAAAACTTACTGTCAGGCGGGTAGCCTAGCACTACTTCATCGGGAGTGGATTTTAAGGATTCAGTATACGGCTCGGGCACCCCTTAGTATTTCAGTTCGGCAGGAAAGTAACCATAATGAATTATTATTTGCAAGTAAAGTAATAAGCGCCTGAGAAACAAGAAGTCCCTAATGAAGCCGATAAGCTGGGCTTGCCCTCCCTTTAAAAGTCCCCCATATTCGCAAATTATGAATGGCGCAACCTTAATTAGGGGTAATGAATCAATATAACAGTGGCATTTATCTTCGACTGTCTTTATTGCGGGCATTCTAACAACCTCGTTGAAAACAAGATCTTGATTCGATTTAAGTTAGTGCCTTGTCTTTATTGTAAATACCCAAACCCGAAGTCGTTGGCGATTTAAACTAGGCCGGACGCCCAGTTCAGCCTGGAAAGCATGAATAAACAAACCCACTATTTTGGCGTAATGCCGGCAGATCATAAGGTCAGTGTCATCTGGCAGATCGTCTTTACTTTCTTACCAATATTGGATATCTGGACGTTTTACAGAATTAGAAAACTACGAAAATATCTATTGTTTATCATAACGCCCGCGTTAATGACTTTCATTGTTTTGGCAGCTAATAATGCTATCAACAGTGCCAGTGGAGACTTGAAAGAGGGTGAATATGTCGCATACTGGGGGACAACAGCTGGTCAACTTCAGCCGCTAGTAAATCTAGGGTTGGTGAACGTTGGGATGCTACTTCTCTCGGTCTACCTCGTTGTAATTTGGTCGCGCCAGCATAACAAATAGTTCGACCAGCCGACGACGCAATCAGCAGGGCCCCCCTCGAATTAGAAATTGACCCGAACCCTGAAATAAAAGCCCTTGAAGACTCTCGCTCTTTTTGAGCCTTTGGCTACTTCCATGCATGCGCTAGTTACATTAGCGCTGCTCCTTTTATCAATGGAAATTTTAGCATTATTCTGCCTAAGTAAATTTATAAATTGCATCAGACCTCCGCATACCTAATAAAATGAGCGATAGGATAAACGATGTCCCAGAGGAAGAAATGGGCGCTGAGGATATCAAGCTTGACGATAATCAGGAGTCTATAGAGGCTAAGGCGAAGACCGCTTCAACGGAAGAGGACGAGCAGGCACCAAAAGTTGAAACAACAGCAAGCCCGGCTCCAGCTTCCCCGGCACAGCTCCAACAGGCCGCGACAGCAGGCGACTCCAAGTTCTTTGCCATTCGCACGACAGGTGGGCAGGAGCGAGTGGTTGCAAGCCAGATTCAGGTAAGGGTAAACGCCAAAAAGATTGGGATTCGCTCGGTCATGGTGCTTGATAGCTTCAAAGGTTACATTATTGTCGAAGCCCCTGACTCTAACATCGCGTACGAAGCGCTGGCAGGGATAAGGCACGTCCGCGGCCAGATTAGGGGCGACCTCCCGTTCAAGGACATCGAAGGGTACCTTGTAAAGAAGCCAGTAGTGTCGGAGCTGAGCGTCGACGACACGGTCGAAGTCATCGCCGGCCCGTTCAAGTCCATGAAGGCCAAGATAACGCGCGTAGACTATGAGAAGCAGGAGGCGACAGTGGTACTACTCGACTCGCCCTACCAGATACCGGTAACCGTTGACGCAAACTACCTCAAAAAGCTGCCCCACTAGGCAATTCCTGCACCCAACTGAACGATTAAATAAAGAAGAGTAGCCAAAATTCCATGTATCTCTAGCCGGTGTTATAGTTGATTGTTGACCTGAACGTCAAGGGCAAGCGCGCAATAGTTATAGGCGGCGGGACAGAGGGCGTCAGAAAGGTTCGAGGCCTCCTTGGACAGGACTGCAGGATAACGGTGATCAGCAATAGGGTGAACTGCTTTCTGGCAGACCAGGCAGCGCTTGGCACGATAGAGATTGTCAAGGCAAAGCTCGGCGACGCCAAGATTCTGGACAATTACAACAACATATTCCTCGTGCTTGCGGCAACCAACGACCGCGAGCTCAACCGCAAGATCGTCGAAAAGGGCCGGTTGATGGGCGCGTTTGTCTACGCGGCAGACGACCCGGCAGTCAGCGACTTTTCCTACGCTTCAATACTCAACATCGAGGGCGTCATGCAGGTCGCGATTTCCACTTCGGGCAAGAGCCCAATAATGGCGCGCAAAGTGCGCATCAGGGCTGAAAGAGTCTTGCGCAGGATAATCAAGAAGGCGGACATTGAGAACGCGAAGCTACAAGAGTTTGCCCGGCATGCCGCGCGGCCAAAGATCAAGACAATTAGCGAGCGCAAGGAATTCCTCTATTCGCTGATAAAGGACAGTCGAATACAGAACCTTATTAAGGCAGACAGGATTGAAGATGCTAAAAGCGCGACGCTAGAGCTGTTGGAAAAATGGAAGAGGAAAAGCACAAAATGACGGCAGCTGTCAAGACCGCACCGGCAGTTACGCCAGTCCACATTGTTAATGCCAGAATCACTTACCGCAACGCGCCTATTCACTTGCTTGAAAAATTCACATTCAAAGACATTGATAATGCGCACAAGGCCTTCCTGCAACAGGCAGGCTTTGAAGAGTGCGTCATTTTGCAGACCTGCAACAGGGTAGAGGTGTTTGCCTCTGCAAAAGACCCTGACGAGCGCAGGCTCCTTGAAGAATGGGCCTCCTCAGTAGGACTGCCAGAAAAGGACTTTGCGAATGTCGAGCTCAGCAGGGGCAGGGACGCAGTGATGCACCTAATGAAGCTTGCGTCGGGGCTTGACTCGCTCGTAGTCGGCGAGGACCAGATCCTGGGCCAGGTAAGGCGCGCGTTGGAATTCTCCCGCTCGGGCCGCTATTCAAGCACAAACCTTACTCTGGTATTCGACAGGGCGCTCAAGGTCGGGAGCAGGGTTAGGACCGTTACTGGCATAAACAAGGGCAACGTTTCAATCGCGTCGGTGGCGGTGAACCTCGCAGAGGAATACCTTGACGAGCTGAAGGGAAAGACGATAATGCTGATAGGGACAGGCGAAGGAGCAAGCCTCGTCGCAAAGGTGCTCAAAAAGCGCGACATTGATTTCATGGTCGCAAGCAGGGCCCCCGAAAGGGCGCAGTCCTTTGCCGAGACCGTGGCAGGAACGCCGATCCCGTTTGACAGTGCGCTGGAAATGCTGCGCAAGGTCGACGTCATATTCACCGCGACGGTCGCTCCGTACCGCCTCATCACCTTTGAAAGAATAGAAAACGCGATGAAAGACAGAAAGGAAGGCATGATGATCTTTGACCTTTCAAACCCAAGGACGGTGGACGAAAAAGTCGCGACCATCCACGGCATCAAGCTCATAAACATGGACCAGATTGCCGAACTTGTCGGCAAGAACATGCGGTCCCGTATGAAAGAGATCAATTCTGCGGAAAAGCTGATCGACGGCGAAATGAACTCGGTTGACACGATAATGAAGAGGATGAAGGCAGAGCCGCTCGTCGTGTCAGTTTTCAAGAACGTCGACACTATAAGAGAGCGAGAACTGAAAAAGGCATTAGCGATGCTTGGCAAAAAGCTCGGGCCTGAGGAAGCCAAGGTCGTGGAGCAGTTTTCGTACGCCATCATTGAAGGCGTCCTTTCAACCCCAATGAACAACCTGAGGAAGGAGATAGAGGAAGGCCAGGGCGAAGAGTTGATGAAAATAGTAGCCAAGTTGTTCAAGTATGAAGAAAAGCAACAGCATTAACGCTTTTCCGAACATCAGGCTCAGGCGCCTGAGGACCACCCCTGCAGTGCGAGACCTTATGCAAGAAACCCGCATGTCGGCCAAGGACCTGATCGCGCCGGTGTTTGTTCAGGAGGGTCTGAAAAAACCGGAAGAGATAGGTTCGATGCCAGACATCCAGAGGTTGCCGCTCTCGAGGCTTCCCGGCGAGATCGACCGCATTCTGGACCTTGACATCAACGCAGTAATTCTGTTTGGCCTTCCATCCCACAAGGACGCGGGCGCGACGTCAGCATTTGACGACCGGGGCATAGTGCAAAAGTCGATCGGGCTTGTGCGCAAGCAGTTTGGCAGCAAGATGGCGATAATCACTGACGTCTGCCTGTGCCAGTACACGACGCACGGCCACTGCGGTCTTGTCGTTGGCAAGAAAATAGACAACGACAAGAGCATCGACACCCTTGCAAAGGTTGCGCTCAGCCACGCGAAGGCAGGGGCAGACATTGTCGCGCCCTCTGCCATGATGGATGGGCAGGTGCAGGCTATACGCAAGCGCCTTGATAATGCAGGGTTTACAGACGTCGCGATAATGGGCTATTCGGCAAAGCAGGCGTCGCCTCTTTACGCGCCGTTCCGCGACGCTGCTCACTCTACTCCAGAGTTTGGCGACAGGCGGACGTACCAGATGCCCTATTCAAACGCAAAGGAGGCGATGCGCGAGATAGAAATGGACATTGCCGAAGGAGTCGACATTGTGATGATAAAACCTGCAATCCCGTACCTTGACCTCATTTACAGGGCAAGGCAGGCCACGAACCTGCCGATATGCGCCTACAGCGTCTCCGGCGAGTACGCGCTGGTAAAGGCGGCGGCCATGAACGGCTGGGTCGACGAAAACGCGGTAATGGCAGAATTTCTCACGTCGATAAAACGCGCCGGCGCTGACATGATTATAACTTACCAAGCAAAAAAGATGGCAGAGCTACTGGTTAAGTAGTTCACGTTTTTATGGTGGCTTGCTCCACCAATGCTGATGTTTGCCGCAGACCCCGGTTCAGAGCGAGCCACCAGCATCGAGGACTACCAGAACACCTGCACCGAATTCATCACTGATATCAGTAAAGATTACATGGACTGGGTCGATCGCTATCAGCTGGGCGAACAGGAAACCGCGAAAAGGAAGGCTGTGATAAGCATTATCGTAAAAACGACGAACGACTGGATTGTAAAGTACGGCAACACGATCAAAAAGGTGGACATTGTCATGAACGACGGCGTGAACAAGATGGCAGAGAGCACCGCCGGGTACCCCTTCAAGTTCGACATCTTTGTGAACAGGATGAGCCGTTACACTACCTACCCCGTAGGCGAGATAAGGATGAACGTCAAGGCGACTCCGCGGCCCGGCCGGCTTGCGCGAATTGGCAACTACCAGAAAGATCAATTGCTGCTCGTCAGTGCAAGCTCGCCGGTCAATTTTTCATTGAGCAAGGAAAGCATGAAGGGCGCAGACATTCTTGACGACTATGTCATCGTTGACGCCAAGAATTGCCAGAAATACGATCTCATTTCCCTCACGGCAGTGGTGGAAGAAATGGAAGGCGATTATGTCACAGAAAGTAGGGGATACTCCACAATAATTTTGGTGACGTAGCACGTACGCTTTAAATAACGTTGCAGTATCGATAGTTTTCGTGCGACGGTCGTCCAGTTTGGTCTAGGACATCAGATTGCCAATCTGGTAACCCGGGTTCAAATCCCGGCCGTCGCATTCTTAATGATTTCCTTGACGCCGAAGCTGCAGAGCTTCAAAATTTCCCGGTCAAACTATGTTTCCACTCGATCAGTGTTCGCTCACCTTGGCCTTCATTTCTTCCAGCTCTTCCTTACTTGCTCTGGTCATCACTTCGAGCTTCGACATGTAGGCTACACTCGCGCTTTCCATCATCTGGGCCATGAACTTGTCCAGCATTTTAGATCAGCCGTAAAAGGACGCGCAACAGGATTATCAGCAGTATGATGCCCAGCACCGTCCAGACGAGTGTCCAGATCATGTCTGTAATAGTTTGGCATTTGATATAAGCTGAATACAATAATTGTCTAGGCAATTGCTGTAATTGTTAAATATCATTGGCTGCTTCCGCAGGCGCAAAATCCAAATTCGTCTATCCTCTTGTCGCATGTCGGGCACCGTTCGCCGTAGTCGACCTCCCAGACGTGCTTGCCGTACAGCTGATAATTTGTGTCGATCTCTGCCGGCACTCCCTGATCGTCGTTCTTGTCCGCGGGCTCTTTGCTGCGCGCCATCGGATAAAATTTATACAAAGCGTGTTATTAACCGTGCTTTTTGGCGTTGGATTTGATTATTTCGAGTGCCTTTTCTGCAGCATCCTTTTTTGGAAGCTGGATCATGAACACGTTCTGTGAATTGGTGTAGGCTGACGAGTCTGGCGAAAGCGAGATCAGGCCGCTCTCCGCAAGCGCCTCAAAGAACTCGATCATGTCGTTTGCGTACAGCAAATAGTTCTCCTCAAAGTCTGTGTCGGCGCACTTTACCTGCACGTCCACAAAGACATCCTGTCCGTCGTAAAAGATGTCAAGCAGCGCATCGGTCCGCACCTTTTTGCCGTACACTTTTTGCAGCATTTCCTCGTACTTTTTCTGGCTGAGCAGTATGCAGGGCACCTTGGAGCCGGAAAATTCGAGGAGCGTGGCCCCTTCCTTGTGCAGGTTGGCCTTGAACTCTTCAAGCGTGCTAAAGTTTCTCTTGGGCATCTACTTGTGTTCCCTTATTGTCACCGTGAAATAATCTTTAGGTTCTATGCTCCTCTGCATTTTCTTGTAGACGTGTTCGTGAGCCTTTCAGAGGTAGAACGGCATCTGCTGCGCGTGCAGGGTTTGGTATTTTATGTTCCCCTTGGCCAGCCTGAGCTGCAGTACAAAGTCTGCCCTGCTGCCGCAAATGTTGCACTGAAAACGCGGATCGTCTCCTGTCCCGTTTTCTCTCACACCAACCAATGGCAGCTCATTCATAATAGAATTTACGCTCTCATGATCTGCCATCGCAGCTCTGTCGTTTATTAAAGGTTGACAACCGTCATCATAGATCGAATAGCAAGAAAAGCGCAGTAGTCATGGATGCCAGCAAATCCCTGTGGAAAACAACAGAAGATGCTCTCAATTCCCTTGGGAAATCTACCATGCGGACACTGACTTGGCAAATGACTTGGCAAATGAACAAGTGCATTGAGATGGCGCAGGACAACTTTGGCATCAAAATATTTGCAGTGGCACTCAACGGCCTGCTGGGCTAAGGTTCTGAAACTGTATTGAATCTCATATGCGCAAATTCGTGTAAGCACCTCAAAGTAGGCATCTCGCTCGATCCTAGCCGGCCGGCGCTAGACAAGATCAACAAGATTCTGAAAACAAGAAAAGTGAGCTAGATGCGCCACGCGAACGCGTTCGATCCTGTATGGATGCGCAGAAATCTTGTCCTGACTCTTGTGGTATTGCGGTGGCAGAAACTTGACGGCCTGCACGGCAGGACGTACGTAGCGTTTGCAGCAAGGCTTGCGCTCTATTGCCGCTGTGGTGTTTGTAGGCCATACTTCTACCCTGATTTTTTCCGAATCAAGTCCTGCCACTCAGAAAGACTTTGTTGCGACTATGGTCTCTATCGCCCACCCTATCCTGGACGCTGTGCTTATTGTCCCGGCGATAATCGTTCTTGCCTCTCCGCGCCACGGCGACCTCACCTTCATCCCCTGGTTCCGCCTGTCATCTGCAATTCTAATCACAGCAGCGCCTGAGCAGCTTTGCCTGCTTTGATGCGGGAGGCATGTCTGAAGAAATATGGATGTGGAATCTGTTGTATAATACAAGCTATCACACGATAGCTGCCACTCTGTTCTGGCAGAACAGGTTCTTAACCTACCACGAAAAGAAAGTAAAAAGGATCAGGCAAGAAGAGAACCGCTAGCAGAGCCTTATCGACTTTGCCAGCAGAATCGCGCGCTGCGAGTCGTCCTGCTGCATTTCGTTGTTCTTGTACTTGTTGCTGAAATAGATCAGGTCTATCATCTTGCACCTGTCGATGTTGACAAGCGTGCTCCCGTTCGTCCCGCCGGTGGTGTTGGCGTTTGTCAGTATCACCAGCTTATCCACAAAGCCCGTCGACTTGAGCGTGTTTGAAATCTGCTCAAAGCTCTTGGCGTGGTCCTTGTTTATGACAACTGCCACAGCTACTTTGGTCCCGTACGGGTCGCTGTACATGACGTCTATCCCGTTGCCCTTGGCGTCCGTCGAGTGCGGCCTTGCCACCACTCCCACTTCATGAGCATAGTTGACGAGATCTTTGATCGCGCTCCTGACGCCTGACTCGAGCGTCGAGATGTCGTTGCAGTTGCGCCTGATCTTGATAAAGTCCGATATTGGCACGTCCATCACGCTGCCCCTGATCCTGAGGCCTGGGTAGACGTTCTTTATCGTGTCGTCTATCGCCTGCTCGTCTATCGATGCAATGTTGCGCTTGCCGGCGTTTTCAGTGGCATGGTACAGTATGTTGAGCATCGAGCGCACGTTGCGAAAGTCAGAGAACTCGTCATAGATCACCTTGACCTTTGCCGCAAGGTCGCGCTCCTGATCTTCGACAAAGCTCTTTGTCGCGTCGTGGTGCCTGATGTATTCGAGCACAATGTCCATTATTTCTTCAAGCGTGTTCGAGCCGGCGATGTCGATCTTGAAATTCGCCTTTTCCAGCCTGTCAAACACGGAGACGTTTGACCTGCGTATGTCGTCGTACGAAGACGGCGTGAATATCAGCATGAGTGTCGACGCCGGCAAATGCGCGTTAATGACTGCCTTGACAAACTCGAGT
>DATEUD010000100.1:0-15473 GCA_035283265.1 Nitrososphaera sp. | reverse complement strand
GTTCGATTATTCTATTTCCGACTGGATCTCGGACATGCGCCTTCTCAGCGCCTCGTAGTATGGGATAATCTGGTAGATGGTCTCGATGCTTGAAATGAACATCCTCCTGCAGCAGTAGCGCTTTACGTTGAGCGAGTCCATGACCTTCGCCGGGTCTTCTCCGGCCTTAACTCGGTTTGAATACTCGGCGTACTTGTCTGCAATAAGGTTGCCGCAGGTAAAACAGCGAACCGGGATGAGCATCTGCTTCTGTCATTGTGCCTAGGCATTATAAAAACCATTACCGCCACGCAATATTCAAATTAGCGCGGGGCAAGCGTGTCTAACGGGCGCGGGAGTCGCCCAGCATGGCCAAAGGCGTAAGACTGAGGCTCTTATCCCTTAGGGGTTCGTGGGTTCAAATCCCACCTCCCGCACCTTTTCATATCTTCGAAAATTGAGCATGTCATCTAGTTAGACAAGCTGATAACTTATCTAAATCCGATTGCCTTTCGCATACAACACTTCATGGTTCCCAGGAGTCAGATCCTCCCACACGACGTAAATGTTGTCACCTGCCATTGCTATTGACGGGCATTCAGAGATCTTTTCGTTCTTGCTCAGGTTGACAACGCTAGTCGCGTTGCTGCCGGAAACCAGCATCAGGAGGATTTCTTCGTTGCCTGAAACAAAGACTTGGCCTGCCACGTACGCAATGTTGTCGTCAGATGCTACCACTTCAACGTTCAGTGGGTTTACAAATTTGCCGCCAGCATCGATCTGCGCGGGGGCGGCAAATGTTTCGCCGCCGTCAGAGCTCTTTATGAAAAAAAGGCTGTTAACCTTTGCCGAGTCAAGGCCGCCTGATATGATATAGATTGTGCCGTTATAGGCGGCAACCTGGGACTCGCCGGAACTGTCGCTGTCAAGTTTGGTCACATTTCCAAAAGTGCTTCCCATGTCAGAGCTCTTCGCAAAGTACAAGCCGTCATTCGCTTCGTCCCCTATCACGTTCCACGTCACGTACACGTCGTTCCCATATGCGGCGACCTTGGGGAAAGACCCAAAGTTGGCCTGGCTGCTGATGTTTACTGTCCTGCCAAAAGTCACCCCGCCGTCGTTGCTTGCCCTGAACAGTGTGTTCGTGTTTTCCTGCTCGTCCTGATCCATCCATACCACGTACACGTTATTTGCAAAAGCTGCCATCTCTTGGTTGTGCGAGTCTAAAGTGTTGTTGCTCAGATTCCGGGCATTTTCAAAACTGGTCCCGTTGTCGGCGCTCCTTGCAAAAAACACTTCCCTGTTACCCGGCGTGTTGTCAGCCCACACCGCGTAGACGTTGCTTCCAAAAGCCGACAGCTGCGGATGCTCTGAAAAACCGGGGTTGTTGCTCATGTTAAGAGGCTCTCCAAAACTGGTCCCGTTGTCATTGCTTTTCTTTATGAAAATGTCGTAATTCCTGCCGCTAACGGAATCCTGCCATACGACGTATACGCTGCTGTTCCACGCTACGACCTGGCCATACACAGAATCCTGCTCGTTGTTTGTCAGATTCGTCGCGTTTTCAAAGACGACCGGCGGCGAATCATTATCTTCCAGTCCACTTACAATGTCGTGCTCCGGCTGGGGCTGGTAGTAAGAAAAAGCCAGAGCGGATGCCGCTCCTCCTGCAATTACAACTATTATCAGGATGCCGAGGGATTTCACGCATAAAATATGAACTGATCTTATTTGAATGATACGCAGGCTGGCTAGTCAAACTTTTTCAAGATGTGGTAGTAGGGTGACGTCTTGTGCCTGTCAACGCACTTACCGCATATCGACCTGTCGCCGTACTTCTTGTGACAGGGGCAGTCGCAGATGCTCTGTATTGACGCCAAGCAGTGGGAAAATGCTGAAGAAGTTATTTAAACGTAAGAGGTCACCACCAGTTTTTTATTGCCGACCGTCCCAGCTTACTCGATGGATTCACGGCTGAAGCAGATGGAAAGGAAGCAAAAGCTCTACTCGTTGCTAAAAGCCCAGCACGATGCCGAGGTAAAAGAGCTGATGCATTACGTGTCCATCCTGACGACGGTGGAGAACAACCTTGTCAGGAGTTACCTACACACGCTGCTCACGGACGGCCTGCGCCACATCGAGTACATTTCAAGGACACTGGCCGGCATCGAGGGGGCGACTGGCAGCGCCAGCCTCACGAAAAAAGGCATTTCTGAATCAATCAAGGACGAAAAAGACTCACGCGACACTTTGCTTCAGTGCGCCAAGATGGCTGACGACCCGGAGACCGCCGCGTTGCTGAAAAGCATCAGCGTCGACGAGGAGCACCACATCCGGATTCTGGAGCACCTTTCTGATCTAGTCGGCTCGGCAAAATAGAGGCGCAACACAGAATCTAATTGCGTATGTCTATTAAGTAAAGAAAATCTCAGACATTCTGACATATACCGAATCCATAATATGAGCCCAAGACCGAGCGGCATCGAGCAAGGTGGGCATTGTTAACGACATACTTGTTTCAGCGATGGGCGGCAGCGCAAAAAAGACCCACAAACTCTACAAGGCGAACATCAGCGGCAGACAGGCGGATAACCATTTTTCGGCGCTTTTGGCGCATAACCTTGACGGCAATAACGTCTATTGCACGACTAAAAAGGGCATGAAGTTCATAGAGTGCTGTGAGGAGATAAGGTCGCTTATAGGACTCGTGATGAACAACCGCAGGATAAACCATATATCTAACTCTTACGCGTTTGACGGTAGGCGCTAGCAGAACGCTTCAAGCACCTCCTGGCTGTGGCCTGCAGGCTTGACCTTTTTGAAAATCTTGACTATCTTGCCGGATTTATCGACAAGGAATGTTGAGCGGTTGACACCCATGTATTCCCTGCCCATGAAACTCTTAAGGCCGTAGACTCCGTACTTTTTTGACACATTGTTTTCTGTGTCTGCGACGAGCGGATAGGAGATGTCCATCTTATCCCGGAATTTCTGGTGCGACTTTTCGTCGTCAGGGGATACACCCACTATCTCGATGCCGGCGTCTTTGAATTTCCTGTAGTCGCGGGAAAACTCGGTGGCCTCCATCGTGCAGCCGGGCGTGAAATCCCTTGGGTAGAAATAGACGACGACGTTCTTTTTGCCGCGCAATTCTGATAGCTTTGTCGCCTTGCCGCCTCTGTCCCTCATCGTAAAGTCGGGCGCAATATTGCCCTCGGCAAGCTCGGGCTGATTTTCTTCCATGGCACCCAAGATGGAAAGGCAGGAATAAAAAAGTTGGTGGCGGCGCGCCACCCGCTCTTTTCGCTGCTCGCGTCTCATGACCCAGTACGTGGCCGGATAGGCTACGGCATAGCCTGTTGGCAGTATTATGCCAAGACCAAGCCAGAATAGCGCGTCTCTCAATCCCGCGTGCATGAATCCCGGTATCAGCAGCGCTAGCGAGATTTCCACAATTTCCATTGCTTCAATGCTGGCCATGTCGCCAGCTACAGTAACTTTACAACTTGCCTTACTGGCACAAGGCAGTCTTGGGCGGTTATGGATAGAGGAATACGATGAACCTATGACGCTTTACCTAGTATCTACTAGAAGACGTTAGCGGCGTTTCGAAGGATCATCCAAAGACAAACGTGTAGAACATGAAATTGTCCGAGCGCGGAATTATTTCTATTTCGTGCTTCTCCGGCTTGTCCGTCTTTACTAGATTGTGCATGAAGGGCCACTGGATGTCCGCGACGCTAGCATTTCCGTCAAGCCGTGCGTCTTTTCCCAGCTGCTCCTTTGTAAGGTGGTTGCCGTCAATCTTAATCTCTATCCTACCAGGCCTGTCGTCGGACGTCCCCATTATGCCGTGCACCCGCTTGCCGGCGTTGTAGTTCATTATCACTGCCGGGTTCTGCTCCTTGCCTCCGGGCGCGTACAGGACGCCTTCTCTCTGCCATACCCACTTGCCCCTTAGATACACGATGTTTACGTCATGAGAGCCCGAGTCAATGACTATGTTCGCGGCATCAGGCTTGAGCGTTTGGTTGTTCCCAAAGCGCCTGAGCCGGGAGTAGCCGACGCAAATCTCCGGTGCCACGCCGTAAAAGTGCATGCCGTAGGTGTCATAGATCTCGTCCTTCGGGTCTTCATGCTCTTTTTCTTCGGCCGGCTTTTTCCCTGCTTCTTCCAGCAGTTCGACGACAATGTCTTCAAAGTCCGCGATGCCGCCATAGCCGGCGTGCTCGTAGCGGATAAAGCCGTTGTGATCGATAATGACGTGCTTTGGCCAGTACATGTTGCCGTACGCTTCCCATATCTTGTTATTCGTGTCAAATGCGTTTGGAATGTCGACATTGTAGCGTTGAAGAGCGCGTCTGATGTTTGCGTGATCGGTTGCAAAATGGTACTCGGCGGAATGCGCTTGGACCACCTGCAGGCCGTATTTCCCGTATTTCTGCTGCAGCCGCCTCATGACCGGGATGGTGCGCAGGCAGAAGATGCAGGTGTAGGTCCAGCAGTCCAGCACAACCACCTTGCCCTTCAGACCCTTTATTGAAAGTGGCTGTGAGTTTGCCCACCCTGTAATGTCCTTGAACTCAGGGGCCGGGGTGGCCGGGATAACGTCCATTTACGCATTTTGCAGGGGTCAGACAGGATATAACTGTTAGATTTTTATCGCTTTAATGTCAGTTTTATGACATGAACTGCGCAGACTGCGGCTGTACGCCGCAAGAATGCAGGAACTGCAAGTCGCCGCGCGACTGCCCCAGCTGCACCAGAAAAGAATGTTGCTGCTGGTACGCCATCAACGCATTTTAAGGCAGTCAACATTTGATCACTGATGGCAACTGCAATAGTGACCGGAAGCGGCAGAGGAATAGACTGAGAGTGCGATCCTGCTTGCAAAGCGGGGCGCAAACTTTGTCGTGCTCTCGAACGCAGATCGACATTGATGATAGCGTCGAGGCGATCAAAAAGATTCTCGCTGACGTGTTTGGAGTAAAGTGCGACGTCAGCGTTTCCTCGCAGTTCGATAGCCTAGTCAAAAAGACTATTGAAAAATCTGGAAGCTTCGACATTCTGGTCAACGACGCCGGCATTGCATTTGTCAAAAAGCTCGCAGATGCATCAGAGAAAGAATGGGATGAAACACTAGGCTCGAACCTGAAAAACGCTTTTTTGTGCTGCAAGACAGTCCTGCCCTACATCTTCAACAATAATGCCGGCACCATAATCAACGTTAGCTCGCGAGCGGGCAAGGACGGCTTTGACAGCCTGTTTGCATACTGCGCCAGCAAGTTCTGCATGATGGGACTCACCGAGAGCCTTGCTTGGGAGGTTGGCGGCCACCAGATACGCGTGATGTCGATACGGCCCGGCGAAGTCGCGACAAAAATGTAAGAATCAGACCCGGAATACTACCTAGAGAACAGGGACAGGATGCTCAGGCCGGAGGTTCGCAGAAAAGATAGTGGACATGATTTTCAACAGCAGACACAGGTACGGCCAGTCCGTCGACATTTAGAATATGAGAATCCACACGCTCTAGACTGTGATGCAAGAGTCAAACATCAAGCAGGTATCTCCAGACCGGTCGGTGTTGCGATACTTTGAAGGAAAAGTGGAGATAAAGAAAATGGTGACAGACGCGCTTACAAAGAAAGTGGAAACGTTCCTCGTGACCTTTGTTGACGGGGCGAGAACGAAATTGCACTACCACGAGGTAGAAAGACGTTAAAGTCTGATATTTTGCCCCTAAAACCAGACAGTAGAGCCGTTCTTGAGGATGGCTATGTGTGAGAACTTGCCCTTTTGACCCGTAATTCCTCCATGCCAATGGAGCTTCCCCGCTGGTATCAGCACAGTTTCACCGTCCTTGAAATTGGTCGAGTCCTCCACAACAAGTTGATACTTTCCATCTTGTGCCGCTTCTATCTTTTTGAAAATCTCGACCATTCCTTCGCCTTCTGTCGCGATTAGTATCTGATCGGAATCATGGTAATGAAGCCTTGTCCTAGCGCCATCATGAAAGGTTACAAAGTAGGTTTTGAGCTCCTTCTTTTGCACTTTGAACCGATCAGATACCTTGTTCATGGTAACTTTGCCTATTGCGTATTCCGTTTCAGTCTCGCCTTCAGTGAAGAAGGTAATCTTTTCCAAATCCTATCCCGAAATCCGGAGAAGCTCCTATCACGTATAAACCTACAATTACCAGCTATCGAGATCATGAGATCTCTCGAGTTTGCGGCGGCAATGAAAAGAAATAACTTACTGATTTGGAATGACTAAAGTAATGAAATGTGCCTGCTGCGGCGGGGCCATGCTCAGTGACAAGGGTATTGGCACCTCGATAATTTACAAGTGTGGGGATAGTGGATAAACAAATACAATACTGAAGTAAGAAAATGAAGGATCTTGACCTATGATCTGCTGCTAGTCAATGCGGTTTTTGACAAACTGCAAGAGCTATAAGAGTTAAATTTAGTAGGCTGCTTAAAACACAGTTAGCAAGGTAAGTGGTTAAGAGCATGGAACATTGTACATGTGGACATCAAAGACGACAGCACGGAGCAAACCTCGAATGCAAAAACTGTGACTGCCGTAAGTTCAAAGCTGTTGGTGATAAGAGGAAGGAAAAGGTATGACCGCGGGCTTTCTTGAGCCTGTTCAAACGTAGATTCGCGCATGATTCCGCGACATATCAGAGCTTTTAAAAATGGCTAACGTGTCACAAATTCAGTGTACAAGTCAGCCTGCTTATTCGGATTTCACACCAGCATTCCCACTCATTACCACAAGTTTTGCAGACACTAGTCAACTGATTGCATCTCGGACAGTTAACACATCTCTGCGGCGGGCTGACACATTTCATGCAAAAGAAAGTCAAGCTTGTCAAGTTTATCTAGGAAGGGATGACTGATTTAGACGATGCCTATATCCAGCTCAGACGAATATTGTTATGCCAATTGAAGCAAATATGATGATCTAAGCTGGCACAAGCTGGCTTTTCCAAGCTATCGATTCATTGATAATTCTTCTTCAATGGGCTTTAGAATGGGGAGTTCCCATTGTGCCGCTCCTTACCTGGATCCCAAAAAGAAAATGAAAATTACGCCAGTTTATTGCACATTCGATCCTACGACAAAACGGTCTTACCTGTATGTGTTCCAGAATATACCTATATTACATCGTCAATCAGAAATGATTGTCAATGCTAACGATAATGGCATTCTGCTGAACGCCACGGCTCTGTTTGAGGCTATCAATGTTTTTAAGGTTAATATGAAATGGGTGAGCAGTTACAGTGAAAGATGTATCCGTCAAATAAACCCGTCAAGTACGCGTCGTCAAATAGTTTTTAGTTCATGAGATTGTCCAGTCGATAGTCATTTGACATTTGACGAATACCAACATTTGACGGAGTAGAGAGACGGTGACGGTGGTGCTATGCTAATTTTCTGATGTACGTTTAATGGCTATGTTGAATTTGGAAGGGAAATGACCTTATTCTTCCCCTCTGTCGCTCCGGCAGCATTAAAGATGCCAGTAGCTCTTTCTTGTTCTCTATCTTCTGCGGGCGTTCCAGTTCCCATAATTGACGACCCAGATTCTCTCTTTGCCACGGATTCAGCATGGGCTTCTTGATAGTGGGTTTGAGCATCAATCGGTGAATTGAAGAGTTTACCGCATAAATCACATTTGTACGCTATTTCCGCCATGATAGACTCTAACATACTATACTATACACACTCATCGCATATAGACTCTCCCCAAGAGTACTAGTGAAGGTGTTATGTTACCGAAGTAGCAAGATACTGACTATTCCGCTCATTGTCTCTCAACGTTACTATTTACCTTTAGACCTTGAGAATCAAGATCTACTAAAATTTGTTAACTTGAAATGACCCGTAGGTATTGAACCAAAAAGTGGGAAATGACTCAGGCCGAGCGTGTACGGAGTGAGTTATTATGTAATCGATGGCGGATCTTTGATCCGAAAATCGCGTAGGCCATAGCGATTAGCAATCCGCCTATTCCAATGAATAGGATCGTCAAGGCTGTTTCCATCTGATCTCCGATCTATTATAGTGACCTCGCAGATAAGAACCTTTGTTATAATTTGTAAAAAGTTAAAAACTATTCTTGTAATTATACTAGACTAAATCCTCGGTTTATGTAGTTGTTGGACAATTATGGACACAAATAGATAAGAAAAATGGGTTAGGCTATCGGCTGAAACTCTTTCGCTATCCTTGGTATTCCCAAAGATCTAGGCTTCCACGAAGGATGAGTCTTGATGGCACGAAGTCCTGAAACAAGGAGAAGAAGATAATGGCTAAAGTCACATTATAGCTAATTTTGCGGCAAATACTCTTAATGGTCCTAGACTTGAATCACGAAAGCTGCCGAGCCTGCGCCACCATTAAAAAGAAATAACAAGCTGATCTACAATGAAAAAGGGATGAAATGTGCCTGCTGTGGCGCAGCAATGGTGCCTGAGAAAGATATTGGCAGCTCGATAATTTACAAGTGTATGGATTGTGGATTGACAAATACCGGGCTGAAGGAGGAAAATGAAGGCCCTGACCGCTCAGCATAGTTAATGAAGTTCTTGACAAGCTCCAAGCGGTCTAGACTGTGAACTTACTTCTAGCGTTATCTATTCCTTGGCGAATTAGCTTGAAAGCTTCCTGCGCTTCATCGTTTGGGATATCATCGACAATAAGGTCACTGCCATCCAGTCTCAGGTTTAGGTTCAGCGTCGACCGCAGCGGACCTTTATCTATCGTCACGTTAAGGATATCGGCATAGCTATAGTCAGTGAAGCTTTTCTTTATTGTAAGCATTGAGGGTTTTCTGAATATGACCCGTTTATCGGTGATGGCCACTGACTCTATGTTTATCGCAGGATGATATTTTTTCTGCTTCATATACAAGAGCACTTTTTCATCTTGATCCAACAACTTTAAGAGGTCAGAAGGTGCTTCGTCGTTCTCCATAAAGAGAAGCATCAATCATGAGCTATAAAAGATAGCTATCCTTCTTCAATCGTGCATTGATGGTCCTTGAATGTTGATTCGTGAATGTCTTTTAGTATTTCCAGCATCTTGCCTTCTGGATCGTGATGTTCTGCATGCTTTGTCCAACCACATGAGCAGATCAATCGTAGTACCAAGATTAACCAGGCCTGGCTTGTTTCATCTCTTCCCAGACAACTTCAGGCAGGCCAACCATTTTACTGAACCCATTTACTGTAGCGGGGCCAAACCGTTCATTGTGGTTATTCGCTGGCACAATTCCTAATGATACCTGTTTTTCTACCTTATTGACAACTTTGGCCCACTTCCGCAACTCTTTCAGCCTGTACCTTTGAATCTTGCCAAAGTCCTTTTCATCAATGCTCCTGTCACCTATGAAGCGAATATAGAAAAAGTCAGTTGTCAGTACAGGCGGCGCTTTGATAGCATCGAGCTGATTCCACACAAGGCAGATGTTGTTCTTTCTGAATGACTTGTAAACCTTTTCGTCAAACCAGCTTTTATGCCGCGCGTTGACCGCATATCTAAATTTCTTGGCATGATGGAGGTTCTCTATCTTTTTCAATCCCTCTTTAATGCCCATGGATGGCGACGACTGTAAGAGCAGGCATAGGGACCTTCTGGCAAGGCGCGACATTGATTTGTAAAAGTATTCAAGGCCGACTTCTATTCCCTGCCGCAGCCGCTTGTCATGTGTAATTGATTTTGGGAACTTGGCAGTAAACCTAAAGTTCTCAGGAGTGAGCTTCAGCCAACGACTAGCCATAAATGAATTGGGCATTTGGTAGAAAGTAGAATATATCTCGACATAATTAAAGACCTTGCTGTAGTATTCTAGATATTTCTTGCTCTCAAGGCCCTCTGGGCTGGGATAATAAAGAGATACAGATATACACATAATTATATCAACATCAGTATGAACCTGATGTCTGACGCCAGCGTAACTGACCGCCTCAGGACACTGATTTCTGTATCTAGAGGTGCGAGTTACGTCGAGGCACGTTATCAGGCAAGGCTCACCACCGAAGTTAATTTCGTCAACGGCGAGCTCGAAAGGATAAGGGTGGTGGAGAATGCCGGCTGCGGCATCCGGGTTCTGGTGGATGGCTGCTGGGGCTTTAGCAGCACGAACAGCCTGTCCTCAGGCGCGCTGAAAGAATCAATGGGCCATTCTATTTCCGCGGCGCGAGTCCTTGCCAAGACGAAAAAGAGCAAGGTGACGGGATTGGCCGCGTCAAAAATGGTCGCCGGCACTTTTCGGACATCAGTCAACGGCAGCCTGTCAGATATTGATATTGAGCAAAAGGTGCAGATTGCAAGGGAGGGGGAAAAGGCTGCGCGAAGCAACAAAGCAGTCAAGGCTGCGTCGTGCACCTACCGCGAGATGCTCGACCACAAGGCGATCGTCAATAGTGACGGCGCCGACGTTGAGATTTACGATTCCAAGCCCGAGTTCAGCGTGGCGGCGATAGCTAGAAGGGGAGGCCAAAGCGCGACTGCCCACGAAGGAGTGGGCGTCACCGGCGGCTGGAACGACCTTTTCAAAAAGAACCACTTGGAGTATGCAGTCACCGCGTCGGAAAGGGCCGCTAAGTTGCTTGACGCAAGGAAGATAAGCGGCAGCAAATCGACCTTAATTCTGGATCCTGCGATGGTCGGGCTTCTCTCGCACGAATCGATCGGCCACATGGTCGAGGCCGACTTCGTGCTTTCCGGATCTATGGTGAAGGACAAGATGGGACAGCAGGTCGCAAGCGAGCATGTCACACTGGTTGACAGCGGCAGGTCGGAAATCATGAACAACGCCGGTGGCACGATTATCGTGGACGACGAAGGCGTGGCCGCAGGCCGGACCGCGATAATTGAAAACGGGATACTAAAGTCGTTCCTACACAACCGCGAATCTGCAATGATGTTTGGCACTGCTTCAACGGGCAACGCACGCGCCTTTCAATATAGCGACGAGCCGCTCATCAGGATGCGAAACACGTTCATCGAGCCGGGGGCGGACAAGCTGGCCGACATGATAAAGGAGACAAACCACGGCTATGTCGTCAAGGGGGCAAGGAATGGCCAGGCCGACGCCAACGGCGAATTCATGTTCGGCGCAGAAGAAGTCTACCTGATTGAGAATGGAAAGGTGAAGGAGCTGATGAAGGGCGCAAGCATCTCCGGCAACGCATTCGAGACGCTGCGGTCAGTCGACATGGTGGGAGACGAGTTCCATTACGATATTGGCACCGGCTAC
Source organism: Nitrososphaera sp. (assembly GCA_035283265.1). Taxonomy (GTDB): domain Archaea; phylum Thermoproteota; class Nitrososphaeria; order Nitrososphaerales; family Nitrososphaeraceae; genus Nitrososphaera. The sequence goes on along the minus strand of DATEUD010000100.1, from coordinate 4,220 downwards.
TGCGGCAAGTACCAGCCGGCCAAGGTGGACGGGGGCGGGCCGTACATTCGGTGTACTGCAGTCATTGGAGGATTGCAATAATTGCAGGATCTTTTGCGCTATGCGATAAAGGAGGCCGAGTCCCTCGGGGCAAGCGACGCCGAAGCGTACGCGGCGGCAAGCGCCGAGTCAGAAGTGTTTATCGAGAACAACGACGTCAAGCTGGCTAAATCGCAAAAGACAAGCTCGATTGGCGTCAGGGTTCTGCTGAACGGCTCGGCCGGCTTTTACTCTGTCAACAGCCTGACAAAGAGCAGGATAAAGGATGCCGCGTTTATGGCAGTAAAAATTGCGCGCGTGAGCCCAAAAGACAGGCATCATTCGCTCCCCGGCAGATCAAAGGCAAGGATGCTCTCCGGCATATACGACAAAAAGGCCGAGTCATTTGCAGCATCAGACGCCGCCAGGATGGCCGCAGAGATGCTGGGAGAAGCAAAGTCGTACGACAGCAGGGTGAGCGTCGACAGCGGCAACTTTAACGCTGATGTGGCGACGCACGTACTTGCAAACTCTAACGGCAGCGAGCTGGCAGAAAGGGCGAGCGTGTTTTCGTGGTCGATAATGGGCATGGCAATAGATGGCAGCGACATCTCTAACTTTGACTCTCAGCTCGGGGGATCGCACTCTGTCAAGGGCATAGACGTGCGCGCTGCCGCGAGAGAGTTTGCAGAGACGGTGGTCAACTCGCTTGGATCGCGGAGGATTGAGAGCTTTAAGGGCGGGATGCTGCTGACGCCGGTGGCCGTTAATGAAATGATACAAGAGGGGATCTCCCATTCCATCAATTCAGATGCCGTCCAGAAAATGTCAAGCCACTTTGCCGGCAAGATAGGCAAGAATGTGTCTTCAGACCTCCTGACTGTAGAAGATGACGCGACCAACGTCGAGGGCCTCGGCGCATCCAGCTTTGACAGGGAAGGCGTGCCGCATCACAAAAATATCGTGATAGAAAAGGGCGTGCTCAAGAAATTCCTCTACAACACGTACACGGCTAGAAAGGACGGCGTTCGGAGCACCGGCAACGCAAGCGGCTCGACCGTCTCGCCGCCCTCTGTGTCCACAACCAACTTTGTCGTCAGGCCGGGCGGGTCACGCCTAGATACGCTGGTGTCGGAAATGAAAAATGGCATCATAATCAGCAGGTTTTCAGGCAACGTCAACCCGGTAAACGGCGACTTTTCCGGTGTAGTTAAGGGGGGCCGGCTGGTCAAAAACGGCGCAGTGCAGCACGCAGTTAAGGAAGTTATGGTGGCAGGCAACGTCTTTGAAGCGCTGCGCCGGCTGAACGGGGTATCAAGAGAACGAAAAATCATTTATGACTCGATACTGCCATACATGCGGTTTGGCGGCATCTCGTTCACGGCAGGCTGATTGGGATGGAAGAAAAATACGACATCGTAGTGGTAGGCGGCGGGCCAGCGGGGCTGTCAGCCGCGTATTCCACGGCAAAGGCCGGCGCAAAGGTAATCCTGTTTGAAAAGGACGAAGCCATTGCGCACAGCGTCAGGACAAGCGGCGTGACCTGGATTTCTGAAATGGAAAGGCTTGGCATACCCGGCAAATACTACAACCCTGTGCAGAACTACCGCTTTGTGTCGCCTTCAAACGATATTTTGATTTCGGGCAGCACTGCCAAGTCCTGCGTGCTTGACGTTAGAGCCACATACCAGCATCTGGCCTTTCTCGCTGCCGAAGCTGGCGCACATATTATGATAAAAAGCAACGTCATCAACGTCATCAAGGATGGAGACAGAGTTGCGGGCGTCAAGGCCAGCACCCCAAAGGGCGACTTGGCAGTGCGGTCCACGCTTGTGATCGACGCAAGCGGCTTTAGCAGTTCTGTCGCGCGCAAAGCCGGCGCAGCAGGCGAGTGGAAGCGCTACGGGGTTGGCGCCGAGTACGAGTGCTACTGCGACGACATTGACAGCGCGACTTGGACTCTGATGGTTGGCCAGCAGTATTCTGAGGCCGGCTACGCATGGGTATTCCCGCTTTCAAAAAACAGGGTCAGGATAGGGGTTGGGATCGGAAGACCAGAGTCGAGCGCAGAGCCGCTTGAAAAGTTACACGACATTATGGAAAAAAGGTTAAAGCCGCTTGACGCCATGGGCAAGATTCAACCGATCGAATTGCACTATGGTTTCATACCAAATGAAGGCGTCAGGGAGAATAGTGTCGCAGACGGGCTAGTGATGGTCGGCGACTCGGCCGGCCAGTCAAACCCCCTAGTGCTGGAAGGCATACGCTATGCAATAGAATTTGGAAGACTTGCTGGGGAGGTTGGAGCCAGGTCGATTTCGCAAAACGCCAGCAGGGAATCTTTGCTGGAATACGAAAAAATATGGAAGGCAAAGGTCGAGTCCAAGATCCAGTTTGCGCTCAAAGTCCAGACACGCTGGCTCGGGCTGGCAGACGAAGAATGGGACAAAGAGATCGAAATTCTCCGGGACATGACAGTCGACGAATTTCTGGACTTTATCAAGGCTGATTTCACTGCAGGCAAGATGATGAAGCTTGCGCTTCATCACCCGAAGCTGGCAGCGCGGCAACTGTTTAACATGATTTTGAAGAGCTAAATTGAAAAAATTGCAGCCTACTCGTTAGGTTTTTATATCTTCAGAAAACAGCAAGTCATGCCTTGGCTGGAGAAACCGCTGCGGACTTTACTCCAATTCTATATATGCTCGGTTTCGGCCTCCTAGCTTCTGTGCCCGCTCTGATATTGTCAAGGCTCCTCTCGCCAAGACGCCGGTACAACCCTGTCAAGTTCCTGCCGATGGAGTGCGGGCAGATGCCAACCGGCGAAGGCAGGTCGCATTTCATGATGCAGTACTACGCTTACATCCTGATGTTTGTAGTCTTTGACGTAATGTCCATTTTTCTTTATGCGTGGGGAACCGCGCTGTTCAACATACCTCGGGCCGCGACGCTCCCGATCATTGGTTTTCTTGGGATAATGTTCGCCGCCATGGGATACGCGCTGTATCTTGCAGGGAGGAAGGGAATTTGGTAATTTCACTGACAAGTATTAAATATCTATGTTGCGGAGAAAACAACGAGGAGGACCGGCATTGAAGAAAGAACTCGTCAGCCCAACTACGATTAACGTAATGGTGAGCAAGCTCAGCGACATGCTGGTGAAAGCACTGGACGCGCCGCTTGGATACGCCATAAACTGGGGAAGAATCTGGTCACTCTGGCCCGTGCACCTTGAAACAGCCTGTTGCAGCGTCGAGTTTGGAGCGGCTTCGGGACCGAGGTATGATGTCGAAAGGTTCGGCATCATCGAAGCGTTCGGCTCGCTGCGCCAGTGCGACCTGATCGTGGTGCAGGGGACGGTGACCAGAAAGATGGCCCCGAGGCTGAGGATGGTCTACGACCAGATGCCGGAGCCAAAGTACGTAATAGCAATGGGTGCCTGTGCCATCACGGGCGGGCTCTACATCGACTCGTACAACGTGCTACCGGGCGTCGACGGCATCGTGCCTGTAGACGTCTACGTGCCAGGCTGCCCTCCAAGACCTGAAACACTGATCCAAGGCTGCATGTTACTGCAGGAAAAGATCAAAAGGTCAAAGATAAAGTAGCATGAACACCAACACGGACGAGCCAAAAGAGCCGGTCACAAGTTCACAATCAAAACCTTCTGCCGAGAAACCACCGATGCCAGCGAAGCAGCCAGCTTCAGCAGCAGCAAAGACCGCAGCCTCTGCGCCGCCTCCAAAGAAGGAGCCAGAAGCGCCGCCCTTTGAGAAGGGTCTTGCTGAAGAAATAAAGAAACAGTTTGGCGAATTGGTAAAGGTAGTTTTCATAAAGCCGCTCAGGATCAAGATACAAGTAGAGTCCCGTGACATTGTTGCAGTCGCGACTTTCCTGCGTGACAGCATGGGATTTGACCACGCCGAGTCTGTCGCCGGCACTGATTATCCCAAAGACAACCAGATCGAAGTCATCTATCACTTGGGCTCGTACACACGCGAAGACCTTGGCGCCCACGTCCTTGCGCTTGCTGCCCGGACAGGCAGGGACGACGCCCGGCTCCCAACGTTGATTGATGTCTACAAAAGTGTGGAATACCACGAGAGGGAGACATTTGAGATGCTGGGAGTCTATTTCGAGGGCCACCCGAGGAACGAGAGGTTCCTGCTGCCAGAAGACTGGGCAGACATTCCACCGCTCAG
>DATEUD010000099.1:0-13337 GCA_035283265.1 Nitrososphaera sp. | reverse complement strand
AAAACATTTCGTACACATTGGAACGCGATTCAATTCAGCCCTAGCTTCAGTTTTCTTCCTTGCACAAGCCTGACAGAAGGTGTTCCATGCCGTGTCGCTGACTAGGCTATTCACAACATACGCAGGTTGCTTTAACCATGCCGGCTGTGCGAGTTCAAGTATGGTCGCCATTTTTTACCGAATTTACTTTGCAATCCTACTACAAGTGTCGTAGGTTCGTAATGACCACTAAAGTGCACTAAAGGATTAGTTATTATCTTCATAATGGACCGAAAGACCATCCATATCAGCATTGTTGAGATGGGCACAATCGGAGCTGAAATCAGCTTGTTCTAATGGAGCTGGCACCTTGAGGTGAGCGATCCAATTCTAGCATGCTATTTTACTAGCCCTTCCAAGAATGAAGAATCAAGCTCTACATAACCAAAGACCTTGCAGTAATATTCCAGATATTTCTTACTCTCAAGGCACTAGCACCAACATGATATTATTTGTGTGATGAGGTTAAGCGATCGAGCGAGATGGACCCGCCAACACCGAAAGCGCCGATTATATTAGCAAGCATCGACTAAAAATGCTAGAAAAATGACAGAAATCTTGATTGCAGCGATCATAGGCGCGAGTGTTGCACTATTCATTTATTTTCATGGCAAGCGGCCGTCATTGGCAGTTACACGAGCCGTCCCAGATACGCCAGCGCAATTTAACGAAAGAATCGAGGTGCGTAACCACGGTCAAACCACTTATTCATATCGTGTACGAGTCGGTGACACATATCTAAAGTTCGAAAAGAAAGGTGTTAGCATGTCTAGAATAACGCTCCCACCCGGCGACGCCGCGGGCGTAATTCTCAAAGACGCGATTAATAGTTTGGGTCACCAAGACATAGTCATAGAATGTGCCAGCTGGCTACCGTGGTTAGATAAGGTAGTAATTTTCAGAAAGCGATTAGAAGAAATAAGTTAGAAATTGTAGGGCTCAATAGCTGAGCAATGGCATAAGTGTCTGAGGTCGTTGGTGTTTTCATATGACATTACAGTTGCATTATCGCCCGCCCAAGCTTTATTACTGCTCTTGCTTCTTATTGCACCATGTCGAAGCTGGATACAAAGAAGGCGTTAGAGCTACTAGAAAAGACCATTGAGGAAGCCGAAAGCTTGCGTGAAGGTTCTTATGATAACGGCAAAGACTATGTCGACGGTATAGATGAAAAAATCAAGCGCATATTAGAGATGTCATTTGACGATGCAGATGAAAAGCAGACAGAATATGACAGAGATGGCATTAATAGCTCTGTAGCCAGAAGTGCAAGCCCTGAAGTTCTTGAGGCCGACTACCAGAACAGAATATTGAGGTATCTACTGCGTCTTCATGCCATAAAAGAAGAATTAGAGCGCCTTAAAAGCATAGAAACTAGCGAAGCCAAACTAGACAAGACACAGGCAGATATTGAAAATGCAAAGAAAGAAGCAGAGAGGCGGGGTTTCGTAGAAGAGGGCAAATTTTACGGTGCTTTCATCGAAATAATAAACAGCCTGAGAGATGAACTTAAGGGTCGTGTCGAAAATTCGAAAGAGATTGCAGAAATAAAGAAAGATATTGCTGAGCTAAAAAAAGTTGTAATGCTGAAGGCAGAAGACCTGAGTATTGATACTGAATACTTGCAAGCCAAGAAACAACTTGAAGATGGAGAAGCCGAGAGACACTAAATAAAGCAAAAAGCGGGGTGGCGCTCTAACACCTAATAAACGAACTAGTTTTTCTAGAGGGTTACTGATGGCACGCACATACAGAGGACATAAATAAATGAGGTCATCGGGTTTGCTTGTTAATTCCCCTGTCGTAACCCAGTAGAACTACAGTATAGAAGCAGCGGAGCTTTTCTCACTATTCTTTTATAACACATTCTACTATCGACGAAGGCATGTATAGGCTATTGCACCAAAAGTGGAAGCTACTTACGGTTATTTCAGTTTCAGCTTTGATTGTTTTTGGCGCGTGGCCGGTAATTCTGAAAATTGCAGAAGCGACGAAGACTGTAAAGACAGTAATATCATCCAATATTAGCGATGGTTCTAGGTCATGAAGGCATGAGCAAGCGCAGCGTTTTTCAGCGGATTTCGATTGTATGCTTCATTCTTGTAGCGATAAGCCTTACTCCATTTACATACCATCCACGTCATTTGTGGGCGCAGATAGCGCCCGAGTTCCCAATTATACACATGCAGGATACGACTGTAACATTTGGCTCACTAGTCTATTCTGGCAGACAGATAAACGCAGAGTATGTGACAGACACTTCCCAATTGATTGGAGACGAGATTGACAGCATTACCATTAGGTTGAAGAGAGTAGGCTCACCAACAGGTGATGCTGAAATTGGCGTATTCACTGAGAGCCTCTCTGTCAAGAAGCTATTCGGTACGATAACTACCGTTTCAACTCTCTCAACCGTGTGGCAAGATTACGATTTTAATCTCTCAGGAACTGATCTATACACAATAAAATCAGGGGACAGAATAGGAATAAAGTACGCTGGGGGCAGCGCTGGCAACGGCATTAACGTCATGATCGACAGGAACACTTCAGACCCATTCGACGGTACCAATTCGCAGCGCATCAGGTACGAATCTGGCTGGCTCTACTATGACACCGGAGAAGACATGTACATGATACTAAAGCAAACACATGATGGGTCAGGATCCGATACCACCCCACCGCCACCATCGCAATCGTTCCCCATTATTCATATGTCGGATACAACTGATACCGTTGGTATCGTGACATATTCAAGCAGACCAGTGCATGCAGAATATGTTACCGCTTCTTCCGAACTAGTAGGAGATAAGATTGATAGCGTTACCTTGAGATTAAAGAGAGTTGGCACAATTTCAGGCACTGCAGAGATTGGGGTAATCAACAACGACTTGTCAGTAAAGAAGCTGTTTGGTGCACTGAATGTCGCAACGTTGACACCAAGCTTCACAGACTACGAGTTCCAACTAACTGGTGATGAACTGTACACAATACAATCAGGCGACAGGATTGGCATAAAATTCACTGGGGGAGATATATCTAACAATCTCTTGGTGATGACTGATAAGGATTCTGAGGATCCGTTTGACTATGTCGACTCATATCGAACACATTACGCGGACGGATCTTGGAGAGACTACACATTCTATGATTTGTATATGATACTAAAGCAGACGCCGAACGATGTAACAGTGCCCCCAACACAGTCAATTCTTAAAGTCAACGCCGCGGATCTTACGGGTTCGGCTATAGAAGATGTCTATGTCACAATAGCTGAGGGTAATAGAGTTTTGTTTGCTGGAAACACTCCAGTTAGCTATCCAGTTAACGCCGGTACCACTTACAATGTTGGGACTTCACTCGAGGAAGTACTGGAAAATGCAAGCTATACCTTTGACCACTGGGATGATGGTAGTACTGATAGGAAGAGAACTGTTACGCCAACTTCTCAGAGTAGTACCACCCTAACGGCGTTTTACAAAGTCAACACCGCAGGTTGGGCGACGGTAACCGTCAACGCTGCAGCCCCATCTGGAGACCCGATTTCGGGCATCTACGTAACTATTTCGCCAGATGTCAGAAATATTGCCTCTGGGTATACTCCGCTCGCGTTCACGTTGGCTTCCGACACCGCTTACATCCTTAGTCCGCAGGATTATGGAAGTTACGCCTTTGACCACTGGGGGGATGGTGATACGACTAGGGCCAGAACCATTACACCTGCAGATCCCATGAACCTGATTGCTCATTTCAGAACTCTGCCATCCACAGTGGAAACACTAGCACCTTCAGTTATCGTCAGTTCGCCAAAGTCAGGACAAATGCTTACGAGCACTTCTCCAACAATCAGTGGCACCGCTTCCGACAACTTCGGAATAACTAAGGTTGAAGTCTCTGTAGATGGAGGAGAATTTGAAAAAGCCAGCGGTCTCGTACGCTGGTCATTTGCCATGATGGGTCTGTCTGATGGTTCGCATTCTGCAACTGTCAAAGCAACAGATGCCGCAGGAAATGCTCAAACCGCGACAATTGTTTTTATTGTCGCTACAAGTCCGATACTTACCAAGACTGGAGTCTACGTTCCACTATATGTCTATCCGTCACAATCAAACATGGTTCACTATAATACTGTCATGAACGCGAAAATTGCACACCCATCAGTACCGATAGTAGTGACGATCAACCCAGCGGGTGGTCCAGGAACCAGCAAGGATTTCAATTATGCCAATGCTATTGACAGATTACAATCTGCCGGAGTTGTGGTCATCGGCTATGTACCAACAAAATACGGATCCAGAGATATCAACGCCGTCAAATCGGACATTGACAAATTCATCAGTTGGTACGACATAGATGGAATCCATCTTGATGAAGTTGCTAATCGCGTCGGTTACGCGAATTACTATACACAACTGACGGAATACGGGCGGTCGCATGGAATAAGGATCATGCTAGGAAATGCCGGAGCCGATCCGCCTCAAAGCTATATCGGAACTGTGGACAGCATAGGCATTACCGAGGGATCAGGATATATGCCCACAGCGTGGTTGCAGTATTGCGTTTCATGCAGTAGTAGTGGATGGCACTACATTCATGATAAGAACAACTTTTGGTTTTTGAGATACAACATAGAAACGCTTGACACCCAATATGTAATTGAGGCTTCAAAGTGGGTAGGACTCTTGTATTTGACTGACGGTGTTTCTCCTGTGCGCTGGGATCATTTGCCGCCATATTTTGATACTCTAGTGGCCACGCTGGATAGTATACCGTGATGGTAGGCCACTTTTCAAGCAAGGCAATTACAACGAGTGCATCTCGGAAGGCATAAAATTCTTGTCAATATCGTCAAGGAAAAGGAAAACAATCCTAAGGAGCCAAGAAGCAGAAATGACTGAAGTCTTGAATCGGTGCCGTCGAATCAAGTACTTCAATAATAACTAAGGCCGGTAACATTTCCCCTTCATCAAACGTGTTTGTCATGAATAAGGATGTGTGGTATTCCAAATAATTGGAAGATTATAACTATAAGGTTCGCTCTCCTATGTATTTAATATAAGGAGATAATTAGAAAAGCGGCTCAAATCGTTGTTACCTAAGTTTTGTTACTCTGAATAATTATAATTTTTCCTGATCGAACGAGAAAGCGCGTTCATGCACGAAGGTGGGTATTTGGCCAGATGCCCCTAAGTTAACAAGCAGTGACGTCCCTAACTTAACACTCCATGGCCCTAGTTTAACAGAGCGTCCAAATCACCCGAAGATTGAACAGTGTCATACAGATTACTACGAACTCAGATAAGTTTAAGTGCTGAAATTATTCCAGCACAGTTTGAGAGCATAAATACTGCCAGCGGTTTATGGTGAATACAAGGATAAAAAATCTTGTTGAACAAGGAGGGGGGATAACTGCTAAGTGAAAAAGAGATCATCAGGATCTTTGCAGACAAGCTTGGCATAGCTGACCTTGACGACGTTGCCCTGCTTGGCAAGAACATTGTTTTCAAGGCAGACATGCTGGTCGCAAGCACCGACGTACCGCCCCGCATGGAAGCTTGGCAGATAGCCAGAAAAAGCATTGTGTCCTGCGTCAGCGACCTTGCTGCCAAGGGCGTCAGGCCGGACGCGGCAATGATATCCCTTGGCCTGCCAAGGAACTGCACCCGTCCCTACGTCGAGGGGCTTGCGAAAGGCTTTGCCGGCGCCTCAAAAGAATTTGCCGTCAAAATAGTGGGTGGGGACACAAACGAAGCCGGCGGGCTTGTAATAGACTGCAGCATGGTAGGCTTTGCAGGTAGCAAAATGCCGAGAAGGAAAGGGGCGAGGCCAAGCGATGTTGTTGTGGTATCCGGCATGTTCGGCCTGCCGCCTGCAGGACTTGCGATCCTGATGCGAAATGCTAAAGCTGCTGGCGCGTTCAGAAAGCAGGCGGCCGAGTCTGTGCTTATGCCGGCGCCAAGGCAACGCTTTGGTCTCGCGCTTGCAAAATATTTTTCGTCTTCAATTGATTCAAGCGACGGGCTTGCGATATCGCTCTACGAGCTGGCGAGGCAGAGCAAAGTCGACATTGCAGTCGACAATTTTCCAGTTGCAGACGGAGTGGAGAAATTTGCGCAGGAAAATGGCCTTGACGCGCACGAGCTGGTGTTACATGGCGGCGAGGAATACGAAATCGTCGCAACAATCCCGAAAGCAAAATTAAAGCAGGCCGAGGCTGCGGCACGGGAGGCAAATGTTGATCTGCATGTCATTGGCAGGGTGCGAAAGGGGTCCGGTAACGTCTTTGTCGGCAAAAAGCTGCTTGAGAACAGGGGCTACGACCACTTCCGCCTGCGATAACGTTTTTAACCCTCTAAAGAGGCGATTGTAAGTGCATGTCTGAAACCACCAACGAAATTACCCAGACAAAGTGGGGAGTAGCCCACATCTTTAGCAGTTACAATAACACGCTTGTCCACATCACCGACCTGAGCGGGAGCGAAACAATCTCATTCAGCTCTGGCGGGCGCCATGTTACTGCCGACAGGTATGAATCATCACCGTATGCGGCCATGAAGTCGGCTGTCGCGGCGGCAGACGTGGCCAAGTCAAAGGGCATCAGCGCGCTCCACATCCGCGTGAGAGCGGTTGGCGGGGTAGGCCCGAGAATTCCCGGTCCCGGAGCCCAGGCGGCCATCAGGGCGCTGGCAAGGGCAGGCTTCCGTATCGGCAGAATAGACGACGTGACTCCCATACCGCACGACACTACAAGAAAGCCGGGCGGCAGAAGGGGTCGCAGAGTCTAGATCGATTTCATTTCCGGCGCCATTTTTATCTGGGCTCCACAGCCCCTGTTTTTCAATTCTTTCTGCAGCCACGCGATGAACTTGTCCTCGAATTTCTTGCCCTTTGAAGCGTCTATTTCGTACGCGTGGGCCGCGTATATTTTTTCCACGAACTGGCCGGCGAGGAACATCTTGACAAACGACCAGCCGGCGCTCTGAACCGGCGGGTCAAGCGCAAACGCGTTTTCTATCTGGCATGTCTTCTGCCATTCTGACAATAGACTGACGGCAATATTTCGGTCCAGCTCAAAATCAATTGTCTGAAAATCGAGGATAAATGTGCCTATTAGCAAATCAATCATTCTGCTGCTTTAGCTTGTCAGAGAACGAGATGAGCTTGCCCTTGTCCTCCACCTTGATAGTGGTGTTGACCCTCACGTTGAGCCCGACCGACCTGAAAAGCGCCAAGAGCTCGCCCCCGGATATCTGGCTTGTTATTTCGCCTGACAGCATCAATTCAGCGATCCTTGCAACGATGGCTTCAGTTTGAGAAGGGTACTGCGCATAAGCAAGGTTTAGTACTTCGCCGCCCCTGTCGTAAAGGTAGCTGGACACAACTTCCCGGGCAGACCTCTTCTTCGGCAGGCTTGATGATTTTGCCTTTTCAAGCGCCACAGCTTTTTCGCGCAGCTCTTTTAGCTTCCGCGCCTTGATTATCTCGATGTCAGGGTCATCAGACGTCAGCCCTTTATCACCCCTATTGGTACGAGCCTCACGACCTTTGTAGCGATGCCAAGCGAGTGCGACACGTCGGCGACTGCGTCTACGTCCTTGTAAGCTTCTGGTGTCTCTTCGACCATGCCCTCCCTCGTCAGCGCCTTGACATAGATGCCCTTTGACTCGAGCTCGCTTTTCACGGCCTCGGCTGTGTAGCTGCGCCTTGCGGCAGACCTTGACATCGTCCTGCCGGCTCCGTGCGCGGTAGAGCCAAAGCTGAGGTCAAGCGACTTTTGGCCTCCAAGCAGGATCCAGCTGGCAGTGCCCATGGAGCCAGGTATTATCACGGGCTGGCCGATGCTGCGGTACCTGTCCGGCACCTGCTCCATGCCTGCGGGGAACGCCCTGGTGGCACCTTTTCGGTGGACAACAACTTCGCGTGTGCCTTCTCCGTCCACCCTGTGGCGCTCCACTTTGGCAATGTTGTGCGCAACGTCGTAAACGAGATCCATGTCAAGGCCGTCCTCGCCTACCTTGAAGACGCGCTCAAAAGTCTTGCGCGTCCAGTGGGTGATCATTTGCCGATTAGCCCACGCAAAGTTGAGTGCGGAATACATTGCTTTTCTGTAGTCCTCACCCTCCTTCGACCTGTTGGGAACGCACGCTAACTCCCTGTCTGCAAGCGTCAATCCATATTTTCGCAGCGCAGATTCAGAAACGCGCAAATAATCAGTACAGATCTGGTGACCAAAGCCGCGGGACCCGCAATGGATTAGCACTGTCAGCTGCCCAACCTGATCAAGGCCCATCGTCTTGGCCGCCCGCTCGTCGAAAATCTTATCCACCTTTTGCACTTCAAGAAAGTGGTTGCCAGAGCCTAGAGACCCAAGCTGCGTAGCGCCCCTCTTTCTTGCAGTGTCTGAGACGCTTGCAGGGTCTGCGCCGGCCATCATGCCGCTTTCTTCGCACACCTCGGCGTCGTTCTCGGTGCCGTAGCCGTGCCTGATTGCCCACCTTACTCCTTCGACCAAGAGCTCGTCAAGCTCCGGCTTGGTCAGCCTGACTGTGCCCTCGCTCCCCACGCCGGAGGGGATTGACTTGAAAAGCTCATTAACGAGATCCTTTAGACGCGGCCGCAGATCGCTTTCTGTCAGATTCGTCCGCACAAGCCGGACGCCGCAGTTGATGTCATAGCCCACGCCGCCGGGACTGATGACTCCTTCCTCGATATCAGTCGCAGCCACGCCACCGACAGGAAAGCCATAGCCCTCGTGGCCGTCTGGCAGAACGACTACGTGCTTTTTTACTCCAGGCAGCGTCGCGACGTTTGCCGCCTGGTCGATTGTCCTGTCAGTTACCATTTTTGATATCAGAGAATCGTTTGCGTATATTGTGACTGGGACCTTCATGCCTTTGGCCGGGTTTGCGTCTATGCGATATTCGAGATCGCTTACCTTCTTGACCCGGTGGTTGCCGCTCCTTGTGACAAGCTCCAATGTTATTTTGAGTTGTTACTGCAAGTTATTATAAGCCTTGCCCGGCATAGGCGGCAAACCTGCCGCTGTACGTTTTCAGCACTTATTCGCCTGTAATTTCATGAAGCTTTCCAAGCTGGATAATGTGCCCCTTGTGGTAATTCTCATGCGCTCTTGTGCCCCTTGGTCATAGTAGGACCACTCGCCGGCGTCGTATTTTTCCAGGTTGCCGACGCGCCAGTTTATTCCCTTGCCAAACACGACTGGCGCCCGGTAGTCATATGTGTATTCATAGCATTTCCAGATGAACAGGAGCGAGTTTGTGTGACCGTTGAGCACATAGGTTTTCTGGAACCCCGGCTTTGCGAGAAGCTGCAGGAACGTTGAATCCCGGCCTCCCACGCTTGCAACCCCGCCGCTCCCAGCCATTCGGCAGTGTTGATGAAATTCTGCCTTGCCTGCGGGTCGCCTGTCAGTTAGTAGTCGTCATAATTCTTTATCTCCTGCTGGGTCGCCACCTTTGGATTGTAAACCTTGCCGATTGATCTACCATAGTCGTACATCATGACTCCGTTTTCGTCTGGGACCAGCTCTGCGCTGGTGGTGGCCAAGCTTGCCATTGCAACCATCCTAACGGCAAAGATCGATAATAACGAAACGTAAAACCTGGATTTAGAGTTCACATGATCATCTGCCTGAATTTACCTTAAGAAATGTCTGCAATAGATTTCTGAATGAGGTGTACGCGAACAAGATTTATTTTCACCACCCTACCGCTCTACATTATATGCCGATACTGCCGATAGACTCTGGACGTTACGGTAGCAAAGAGATGCGCGAGATTTTCGAGGATGAGAAGCGACTGCAATACCAATTAGACTTTGAGGCGGCCGTTGCGCAGGCCCAGGCCCAGATGAATATGATCCCGGCCGACGCGGCCAAAGAGATTGCAAAGGGAGCCCGCTCTGGGAAAGTCACGCTCACACGGGTTGGCGAGCTTGAGGCGGTGAGCGAGCACGACACTGCAGCCATGGTAGAAGCGCTGAGCGAGCAGGTGTCGGCAAAGGCCAAGCCGTGGATACACTATGGGCTGACCAGTAATGACATCATTGACACGTCGACCTGCATGCAGATGCGCAACGCGTTTTCGATCATCGAGTCAAGAGTTGCCAAGCTGGCTTTATTGCTGGCAGACAGAGCAGTCGAGTTCAAGGCGGTGCCGGCAGTGGGCAGGACGCACGGGCAGCACGCCAGCATCATTTCGTTTGGATTAAAATTTGCAGTGTGGGCCGCAGAAATGGCCAAGCACGTCGAGCGAATAGACGAAGGCAAGAAACGCTTTTTGCTCTGCAAGACACTAGGCGTAGTCGGCACCGGCTCGCTAATGGGCGACAGGGCGCTTGAAGTGCAGAAAATTGTCGCGCAAAATCTGGGGCTTTACCCGGTGGACGCCGCGACACAGGTGATGCCCCGTGAGCGTTTTGCTGAGATGCAGTTTTGCACCGCGCTGATTGGCACGACGCTTGACAAGATCGCGTTAGAGGTCAGGAACTTGCAGCGCACAGAAATAGGAGAAGTCGCCGAGCCGTTCAGGAAGGGCCAGATGGGCAGCAGCGCCGTGCCTGTCAAGCGCAACCCGATAAAAAGCGAGCGGGTGTCTTCTCTGGCAAAAATGCTGCGCTCGCTTGTCAGCGTGTCGATGGAAAACATTGCACTGTGGCACGAGCGCGACCTTTCAAATTCTGCCAATGAACGCTTTACGCTTCCAATGGCAGCGATACTGCTTGACGAAATGCTCAACGCGATGACAAAGGTTGTTTCTGAGCTTAAGGTGAACAGGGAAAGGATCGCGTCAAACATCGAGATGACGAAAGGCCAGATCTATGCCGAGTTTGTGCTTGAGGCGCTCGTGAATAAAGGTGTCGCGCGCTTTGAAGCGTACCGCGACATACAGCGCGTCGCCTTTGCGGCGCTTGAATCCGGCGAACACTTTTTCGACGCTGCGTCAAAGGACAGTAGTATTTCAAAACACCTGTCAAAGCAGGAGTTGAAAGCGATATTTGAAGCCCGGAACCACCTTGCAGCGTCCGGGAAAATAATCGAGAAGGTGGCCAAGATGGCCAGAAACGCTGTAAAAATATAGAGTGCCGTCGGTGAGATTTGAGCTCACGACAGCTCGGTCTTCAGCTTCACCCCAAAAAGGTCGAGTGCTCTCCCAGGCTGAGCTACGACGGCACCGTCAAGACTGTTTTGCAATTCATATATAATCGTGTCTGGCTAGAGCTCGTCCATTCCAAAGTTGTGGTAGCACTGGTTGCACCGGAACTTTTCCCTGCCGGGGTTCCCAGAAACTACTTCAAGCTCGCTCTTTGTTTTGCATTTCGGACACCTACCATAGATCGTCTTTCTCGGCAATACTTTCGATATGGTACTGCGGGATTATATTAGCTGTTGTTTTCACCATGCATTATTACATACATCAGCCTAAGAATGCATTGATTGCCTAATTGGCAATGGCAACCTGCGTCCGCTGTGGAAGGTCCGTATATGAGGACGGACGTATTCCAAGGAGTACAGAACGATCTTACTCAAATTAAATAAACAAGAAGGTAGAGTTCCACTATCATGATAAATATCGATAACCAGAACCCCGTGATAGACTGGCCTGAGGAGCGTAGACGGCAGTTCCTTGAAGAGTTTGAAAAGCCGTTCAAGCGCGAAAGGTGCAATGAGCGGTTCAAGAAGAAAAAGTATCTGAGCGATCAAAGTCCTCTCTTATTATGAGAGAAGATGCCGGAGGCGGGATTTGAGCCCGCGACCTTACGATTTCTTATTGTATTAGATTATGAGTCGTACGCTCTAACCAAGCTGAGCTACCCCGGCTGTTGCCACCTGAAATTTCGCACTACATAATATAAGCTATTCAAACATCCGCCGGACGTCGCCTTCAAGCACGCCAGAGCCAGAATGCAGCCTGTCGATGTGGTTCGATAGACCCTTCTTTGTGTCAAAGGGCGACTCACAGTACGGACAGATCAGCTTGGCAGTGCTGATGTCCTTCATGTAGACAATTGCTTTTGGGTTGATGATGCAGACAGGCGTACCCTTGATCGCGGTGTGCACGGTTGACATCGTTGCCATGTGTATCTTTTCAAAAATGTCGTCGCGTGATACCATGCCAAGGACTGCCGAGTGCGAGCTCACGATCACTTGCCGGATCACGTGCTTGTCCATTATTGACAGCGTTTCCTGGATGGTGTTGTGCGGATCCACCGCCAGCACCGGGCTTGTCATTATTTCCCGGAGCCTGACCTTGCCGGGGCTCCTCCCCTGCGACATGACTTTGAACAGAATATCCGTCTTGCTAACAATGCCCACGACCTCGCCAAGGTGTGAAGCAAGGATGCTCCGGATGTGCTTTTCCTTCATAAGGTTCAGCGCTTCGTCCGCGAACCTGTCGCTTTCTAGAATGACCACGTTTGTGTTGATAAAGTGCTCTACAGACGTCGCCAAAAGTGACGTGATGTCGGGAACAAAGTCGCTCATACGTAATTATCCATTCTGATTTATTTAAGCGTGGCTAAGGCATCTTGTCCTCAAACTTTAGCTTGATAAGGTTCTGGCCGCCTGCCTTGCGTATCTCGACGAGTTCCTCCCTCTCCAGCCTCTTGACCAGCCGCCATATCGTGGTTTTGGGCAGCTGGAACTTGGTCCTGATTTCGCTTTCAAACGCGGCCCCTTCTTTTTCTGCAAGGAATTTCAAGACCTGCTGGTCTTCGGGGCGTAGGTGCGGCCTTTCTTCAAGTATCCTATCAACTATTCTGCCAAGCACCGATTTGTCTATCTGCGATTCCGGGATTGTGCCCGGCTCCACCGGCACGTTGCTCTCTTCCAGGCGCTTTTCTTCGGCAGGCTCCTCCATCTTTTCCTCTTTTACTTCTGCTGAAAGAGGCCGGACTGCTGTCTTCGTTCTGCTATTGTTAGAAGCCTTCGGCGGCTCCCTCCTCTGCACTTGTAACGCAGGCTTTCTCATTTTAAGAAAGACCAGCGCGCCCACGCCGCCTGCTGCGGCTATTGCACCGGCGATTATCGCTCCCATTGGTATCTGCGGTTTGGGCGGCCTGTCGCCTATTGCCCTAACGGCGTCTTCTGCAGAATCTTTTGCCGATGCATAATTGCCGCTTGCAAATTCGTTGTTTGCCTGTTCCAGCAGTTGCCGGGCAGCAACTACGTCACGGCCTTCACCTTCAGCTTGGTCTATCTGGTTCTTGGCATCATCGATTGCATTTTGCGCAGCCTCATAGTTCCTGCCTGCGGCAACAGCAGCATCATTTGCCTGCCCTGC
>DATEUD010000098.1:0-22305 GCA_035283265.1 Nitrososphaera sp. | reverse complement strand
AGCGAAGACGTCGATAGGGCAGAGGACAGGGCAAAGTTTGGCCAGATGCTGGACACGCTTGGCATAAAACAGCCGGCCTGGAGAAAGTTCACTTCATTAGCAGGAGCAAAAGAGTTCGCGGACACGGTGGGCTTTCCCGTGCTGGTCAGGCCGTCATACGTGCTTTCTGGCGCCGCCATGAAGGTGGTGTGGGGCGAACAGCAATTAGAGCGCTTTTTGACTGACGCGACAAACGTCAGCCCCGATCATCCAGTCGTAATCAGCAAATTCTTGCAGGACGCTGCGGAGGTTGAAGTGGACGCGGTTTCTGACGGCAGTAACGTCGTCATTGGTTCTGTCATTGAGCACATCGACAATGCCGGCGTGCACTCGGGCGACGCAATGATGAGCATACCCCCGTGGCGGCTTGACAGGAAGACGATTGACACTATAGTCGACAACTCTGTCAAGATAGGCAAGGCGCTCAACGTGAAGGGGCCGTTCAACATCCAATATTTGGTAAAGGACGAGGAGGTTTCGGTGATAGAGGCAAACGTGAGAGCGTCGCGCTCGATGCCCTTTGTGAGCAAGTTCGTGGGTCTAAATCTCATCAATTTGGCGGCAAGGGCAATGACTGGCAAGCGCCTGCCGCCGGCTGCAAAAGACCTGTGGTTAAGGACCACCGGCTTTGGAATCAAGGTTCCACAGTTCTCGTTCATGCAGCTTGAAGGTTCGGACATTGTGCTCGGGGTGGAGATGCAGTCAACCGGCGAAGTCGCGTGCTTTGGCACCAGCTTTTATGATGCATTATCAAAGGCGTACATGGCAGCAGGGTATTCGCTCCCGCTGTCAGGGTCCGCGCTGATAACTGTTGGAGGGCAGAAAAACAAGGAGATGTTGCTTCCAATAGTGTCGCTCACAGCATCCATGAACTACAGAATAATGGCCACCGAGCACACGGCAGAGTTTATGGAAAACAACAACTTCAAGGATGTGCAGCTGGTCTACAAGATAAGCGAGCCGGACCGCAAGCCCAACATTGCTGATTTGCTGTACGACCGCAAGATCGACTTTATCATAAACATTCCGGCTACTTCTACTATCGAGAAATATGTCGGCATGTTGTACGACGAGTACCAGATAAGGAGAAAGGCAGTTGAGATGGGCATTCCTGTCTTGACGACGATTGAAGCGGCAAGTTCATTTATCAAGACCCTCCAGTGGCTCAGCAGCAATACGCCGACGTTGGCTCCGCTCAGAAACTACATCAAGCTAGAATAAGCAAAAAATCGAGTAAGTGTAATACATGTTAGCATATGGCATCTCTAAAAGGGTGCTCAATAGAGTCAAAAGGTCAAGCCATATTCTAGGCAGTAGTTCCTATCGCAAATTTGAGTGTCGCTCTAACTACACGTCGAGCCCACAGTACTTGAGTACTTTTTGAGCCTTGGGTTTTTTGATTAACTGCAAGATGTGATAGCAGATTCAGCTTCTAGTATCGGCCACCAAAAGTGTTAAAAACCAAATCTCTATTTCTGTTTCAATAGCCAATTACCAACGCGTTTCATTCAGGCTAGTAAAGGGATGATGTCAAGTACCTATGGTAAGAAGAACCACAACAAAAGTCGGATACACAAGAAATAAAGTGGCAGCGACATTCGGAATTATCTCGGCTGTTCTTTTTATTGTATCAGGCTACAACTCCAATTTTGGAATCTATCGTGCTATCGAGTCAGGTCTTCAGCAATACACTGCCAAAGAAATTTGGCAAATTGCAATAATCCCAGTTAACATACTAGGATTAGTTGCACAGGTGGGCGGTTTTGCAGTAATGGCAGGCGCACTTCTATTTCTCAAAAGCCACATAACAAGCGGAAAGCTCTTGGTAATGGTAGGCACTGGACAAGGGATAATTACCATAGCGGTGGGGTTAATTATTGAATTACTGCAAGGCGGCATTGTGTATGCTAACAACTATGTCCTGTGGCTTGCAACTTCTGCCGTTGGGCTTGGAATTGTCTTTTCAATTGTTGCAAGGAGCATTGCAAAGCCAGCTCCCTCAAATGTAAGGGGCTGAAGTATTCTCAACCCTTCCATGATTCCAAGGATCTTGCAATCTTTGCCAATTCTACCATTGGAACATACCCTTCAAGGGGGATCATGGTATTGTTTTCGTAGAATCTTTTAGATTCTGAATGTGACCTAGAGCCACAATTCGAGTTCCCGCTCGCCGCAGTATGCGCATATACAATCGATGATATCAGCAGCCTCTCGGCGGAGATTGTGGACAGACTTCAAGATCATCATACCCGGACTTGGGCGTAAAAGAAGTCTCTTAGTTTATGGCCTGAACTATTTGTAAGCTTGGAGATGTTGACTTCACTACTAATATCTGAAAAATTGTTTCGTATTCTGAATTGCGTTCCAGCAACAACATTCTTCCAAACTGCACTCAGGGCACTGTTCTGGTGATTCGCATAAACAGCCTTGTGAAGGCAAGCAGCCGCAATCAGCACACCTGATTTCCATGCTACATGTTGACCACTCGGACATACTAAAGATCGCAGATCCAAAAAGTGCATGAAGTAAAGAATGTTCTAGCTGATCAAGCTAATTTGGATCAGATCTGGAAAAACTGTTAACTATTAAGATAGGTAGTGCACGTCTGATGATCCAAAATCAGCTAACTACTAAACTGGTCGCTTTGGCTACGCTCACCGCCTTACTCGCTGTCCCAGTCGGACCCTCCTTTGCTGCAAAGCCCGGGTTTGGCAACCTCTACTACAACGACACAATAGTGCGCACAGTTGTCCCTCCTTCCAGCTTCCCCAACGAAGGCACGGATAACTTTTACAAAATCACAAATGGAGCAGAAGGTCAGCTGGGAATAGCGGCTGTTGCACCGGGAGACACTAATTACCACGGTGGTCATTGGAAAGTCTTGAAGGTTACTTTCAATGGGAGCGTTACACCCTATCTGCTGACTTCAGAAGCAGCTGTCCAAGAAGCTGAAGGTGCAGGAGATGTAACCATAGTCCGGGTCGCGGCAGAGGACTTCTTGTGTCCAGTACAGAAATAGCTTGGTTGGGAAACAAATCAAACCATCTGCTCTTCCCATTCTTTTTTTCTTTGTTGAGTATAGAAACCATCTCCTGGCATCATCATTTACTTGGATGTGTACGTTCTGGGTTGGTGCCCATCCTGGTACCTTGTATTCATATCCCAACAACGTAGTGGGGTCGGTAAAATTTGAACTCCAATATTATGACTCGCTCATGAATAACTATGTTCAGAACATTCCCCACTTGAACCGCACATATATTAAAGAATGTGCGAAAGGATTGTTGCGTTGCCCACTACTGAACCGTCAAGGGTTACAACTATGCATTTCTCCACGCCATGCTCCATTACCCTTGTAATGATGGGCGATATCGACTTGTGGTAGTACTTTTCTCTGGTCGCATAAAGGTGTGGGTTAAAGCTTGGAACCACCACGATGTCGACCAGCCCTTCTTCTGAAAAGAGCGCCTCCTTCCTTGCTTGCATGTATATCCAGACGCGCTCGCCGTTTACCACGCTCTCCTCTTTCAAGAACACCGGGTGTACGTGCCCCATCACAATCCGGCGGACGTGCGATCGCACGTCCGAAGGCATGCTGTGGCCGTGCACCAATAGCGTGTCGCCAAGAGTCATTCCTTTGCTGCTTATCACGTTCACGTTCACCGGCACCAAATGCCGGATGTTGCCGTCGTGGTTGCCTGGCACTAAATACACTTCTGCCTTGGCGGACAGCTGCTTCAAGAACGCGGGAATGTCTTCCCACTCTTGTTTGCTAATTGCACCTACCGTGTGCTTGATGTCGCCCAGCAGCACCATGCCGTCTGCATGCTCTGACTCTATCAAGCCCGATAGCTCGCCTATCATGTCTGACACCAGGCTTGGCATCATTACTCCCTTCGACAAGAGCTCGGCCTCAAGCCCGATGTGCAGGTCCGAAACCGCGACATACTTTTTGTCGTCTTCCAGCAACAGAGCGGCGTGCGGATGGAGCGGGCGTATCTTCACGCTTTTTATAGTTCGGATCAGGCAAATAAATCAATGTCGCGCATAGATGACGCAGTCATGTCCGGTAGCGTCAAGCAGTTGCTGTTTCTGCCAAGCAAGAAGAAGTTGTGGATAGTGGTTGGCAAGAACAACGAATACTGGACCGACCCTGATCTGGGTTTTTGCTCCTGCAAGGACTTTTACTTCACAACCCTGTCAGGCGGACAGGAATGCTACCATCTGAAAAGCGTAAGAAAAGCATTAGAAGAAAACAGGTTCACGGCCATGGAATTTGCGGATAATGAATACGTAGAGTTTTTGCAGGCGATTGCCGAAGACAGCGCAAACCTTCTAGGCCGCAGTTGACACGTCAGTGGCCGCCGGCTTGATGTCGGTTGGTTGCACGTCTTTGGACTTTCCAACCATCGTCCTTGCTTCGCCTCCCTTCCTGCCAATCGTGGAATAGTATTTTGCGCCACGCTCCTGCTTTACTGTCTCGCCGCCGCGCCTGCCAATTTCGCTGTAAAACTCTGTACCGTAGCGCTCTTTCACTGCGCCACCGCCCTTTTCGCCAATTTCCCGGTAGAATTCAGGACCGTAGCGCTCCTTGACGGCTTCGCCGCCGAGCCTTCCGGCGTCGCTGAGCCCTTCCCTATCCTGAGCCCGCGCTTCGCCGCCCGCCGTGGCTACCCTCATCCGTGTTTCCGGGCTTGCCGCTGCAAGCCCTCTCTTCTGGTGCGGAGCGATGCCGCCCTTTCTCGCTACCCTTTTCCTAGTTTCCTCGCTGGCAGACGCCAGTCCTCTCCGGGCGCGCCCCGTGTCAGCCGAACTCACGCAAGGTAGACACGCGTATCGCTTAAAAGGAGATGGGAAAATAGTAGGAGAAGATTAATCAAACAATTTATTATCGACTGTTTTTACAGCCGCTGTGAACGTCCTGATCGTGGGCTCGGGCGCGAGGGAACACGCCCTTGGCTGGAAGATCTCGCAAAGCAAGCGCGTGGACAAGATCTATTTTGCGCCCGGCAACGGCGGCACGTCCGAAAACGTTGACATCAAGCAGAGCGAGATCGACAGGCTGATGTCGTTTGCAAAGCGCCAGAACAATCTGCTCACAATAGTCGGCCCCGAGGAGCCGCTTTCGCTTGGCATAGTCGACACCTTTGAAAAGGAAGGCCTGCGCATTTTCGGCCCTTCAAAAAACGCCGCCATGCTCGAGGCAAGCAAGGCGTTTGCCAAAGAGTTTATGCGCGACGCTGGCATCCCGACTGCAGAATTCGCAATATTTACCGACCCGAAAAAGGCCAAGGGCTATGTTGCAAAACAAAACAAGGCGCTGGTTGTCAAGGCCGACGGGCTTGCCGCCGGCAAGGGGGTAGTCGTGTGCGATAGCGCAGATCAAGCTATGGAAGCGATCGACAGCATGATGACTAGAAAAGAATTTGGAGCTGCCGGCAGTAGAATAATCATCGAAGAACGATTAACGGGCGAAGAGGCGTCGTTCATTGCAATTTGCGACGGCAAGACGATAATGCCGCTTGCCTCAACCCAAGACCACAAGCGAATATTTGACGGCGATAAGGGCCCCAACACTGGCGGGATGGGCGCCTATTCTCCCGCGCCGGTCGTCGACAGCCACCTACACAACAAGATAGTGAAGCAGGTGATGGAGCTGGCGATAAACACGATGAAAAAGCGCGGTACCCCTTTCAAGGGCTTCCTGTACGCCGGCATAATGGTCGATGAAGGCGGCAACATTCACGTGCTAGAATTCAACGCAAGGATGGGCGACCCGGAGTGCCAGCCTATAATGATGAGGATGAAATCTGACCTCTACGAGTACATTGATGCGGCCGTAGATGGCAGGCTGGGCTCGATGCCCGAGATTGAATGGAAGGACCAGAACGCGGTGTGTGTGGTAATGGCCGCTCGGGGTTACCCGGGAAGTTATGAAAAAGCCAAGGTGATAGAGGGCCTAGATTCCAACTTTGGTTCTGACGTCATGGTATTCCACGCAGGCACGATAAGGGACTCGCAAAACAGAATCATGACAAACGGCGGTCGCGTCCTGGGCGTGACTGCGCTCGGGCGTGATACCAGGCAGGCGATTGACAATGCGTACTCGGCAGTCAGAAAGATACGCTGGGGAGAAAACGGCCACTATTACAGGACAGACATTGCAAGAAGGGCAATCGCCCGCTAGGTGTAGTGGATCCCGCCTTCGGTAGCTATAGCATCAAGTTGCCTGTCGTGCTCGTCACGTGGCATGTTTTCTATAAGTTGGGATGAGTATGCAAGCCCAATCGAGAATATCTTTTTGTCTGACAGCAACCTGTCATAGTAACCCTGTCCGTAACCAAGTCTGTAGCCTTTCTTGTCAAAGGCAATGCCGGGCACGACGAGCAGATCCAACTTGTCTATCGGGCTGTAAGGCAGCGGCTCCACGATTCCAAACCTGCCCTTGACCAGGTACTTGTTCGATGAAAATTCGTAAAACGTGATCCTGTCGCCTTCGACGCTTGGCAGCGCAACCTTTTTTCCAAGCTTCTTGGACTGCGCGATTATTGAATCAGTCATCACTTCAGAGCCGAAGGTAAAATAAGCGCCAATAATCTGAGCTGATTGAAACTCCTTGCTCTTTATTACGTGATCTTGAATACGAATGCTGAGTCTTACTCTGTCCCCCAAAACCTGCGAATTACGCTTTTGAAGCATCTGGCGACGTATCGCTTCTTTGTCCGAATCTTGCGATGACAGTTACTTGCTCATCTCTTTAGCAATGGAAGCGGCAATCACAGTGTTTTTCAAGAGCATCGCCCGTGTCATCAGGCCGACCCCGCCTGGAACAGGCGTAACCCACGACGCCTTTTGCTTTACTGATTCAAAGTCTGCGTCTCCGGCGAGCTTGCCTTCGTGCCTTGAAGTGCCGACGTCAATGATGATCGACCCTTCCTTTATCATGTCTGCATTGAGAGTAAAGCGCTGGCGGTTGCCGACCGCAGTCACGACAAGGTCGGCGTTGCGCAGCTTTTCATTAAGGCCCCTTGTCTTTGAATGGCAGATAGTCACCGTCGCGTCTTGCTCCAGCAGAAGCAACGCGAGTGGCTTGCCGACCAAGTTGCTGCGGTTGACGATTACCGCGTCCATGCTGGCGACGTCTATCTTGTAGTAATCCAAGAGCTCCATGATGCCGGAAGGCGTACACGGCTTGAGGAGCCCCTTGCCGCTCTGGAGCATTCCAGAGTTGTAGGGCGTCAGGCCGTCCACATCCTTGAGCGGGCTCAATGCTGACATGATCTCAAGCTCGTCGATCTGCTTTGGAAGCGGCAGCTGGACCAGTATGCCGTGGACCTCGTGGTCGTTGTTCAGCAGCTGTACTAGCTCTAGCAGCTCTGTCTGTTTGAAGGTGGCAGCGAGCCGGTGATCCCTTGTCGCTATGCCCACTTCCTTAGCGTCGCTTTGCTTGCTCCCAACATAAGTCGCAGACGCGGGGTCGTCCCCCATCAGCACGGTCGCAAGGCACGGCTGGATGCCGCTTTCTTTCAATTCCCCTACCGCCTTTTTCACCAGGGCTTTAACATGTGCCGACACGACCTTGCCGTCGATAATGCGCGCTACCAAACAACTACGTTGGAATTCTACGCACTATTTTGCTTTTCTATGTGTAAGCTCTGTACCGAATAATATTATCGTAGAATACCCACGGGGTTCTTATATAGAGCAAAGCCCTTAGAAAGAGAAAGTATAATGAAATATAAAAGCAGGACCGAAATCGCTTCGCGAATCCTAGATTCGGCGACTGGCGGCAATCTGCCGGCGACATTTCAGGTATTTCCAAAAGCGTAGACAGCGGTAGCCTAGTCCTTGTCTATCTCGACCTGCTCGAGGCGCTGGAGGGCCTGCATTATCTCTTTTTGCAGCTGGTCAATGCTCTTTTCCTCGGCCTTGAAGGGCTTTTGTTCTGCAGGCGCGGCCTGCACCTTGGTAGTCTCAGCGATTATCTTTTGCACCCTTTCGTCAACGGCGTCAAGAGGGATGCCGGTTTTCATACCAAGCAGTTTTTGATCAAGCACAGAAATCTTGTTCTCAAGGAGCGACACTAGGTTGTTGCGGAGCTCTGCCAGGTCGGCAAAGTCTGCCACCGGCTGCAAATGTCCGATCCTCTGATTGAGAGAGTCTAGCTGCTGCTTGTATTTCAAAAGTAATCTGTCGCGCTCCAGCCTGTCTATCTTGCCCTCCTGGGAGGCCTCGAAAACGCGGGTTATGGCCTCAGCAGTAAGATTCTTCTCAAATAGAAGCGAGAGTAGCTCTGCCCTGGCTGCGCCTGTTGATTTTGGCTGCTTTTTGCCACCCTTTGACCGGGACAGCCTCTCAATGAATGCAGCCGATATCGCCCCTGCGACAGATGAGCCGGCGATAATGGCGATTTCCGCGGACATTATGGATTGCCTTGTGCGATCCTAGAAGAAAAGCTTTCTGTTTGTATCAGATGACCTGCCGCTTAATCCAAGCGTACTTGCGCATCCTTGGGTCAGGGTAGCCGCACTTTGAGCATTGCTTGCCGCGCTTGTGGAACGAGTTGTGGCCGCACCTTCTGCAGCGTATGTGGGTTTTTTTGCGGGTGAACTTGCCCATTGAAGTAGTGCCTTTCGTCATTTCTCAAACTCCCCTTGCTGCTACTTTGGAGGTGGAGAAATGATCACCACGTTGTCGCCTCTGACAACAATGGTGCCAAGGTCGTTTGACTTGCCCTCGTCCAGAATTTCGACCGAATCTTCAAGCAACAGGTTCATGTGTTGATCAAAGCCGTGGAGGTTTCCCCTGATCACTTTGCCACCCTTCAATTTGATAAGTACAACTTTTCCAAGGCTCTCATCGAGAACCTTTACCGCCATGTCTACTGACATCTATTCTACCTACAAGTAAGCACAACGTAGGCATATATTAAAATTTCATTGCAAAGTGCATTTCAGGCTAGCTCAGTTATCGTCTTGGCCAGCCCTGCAGTGATCTCTTTAATCCACTTTTTCCCCTTTGCGGCCGTGGCCGTCCTCGGGTCTCCCCACACCCCATTGCCAGTTATTTTCGGAAATGAGCCTGGGGAATTAGTCATGCTGCTGTACGCCGCCTTTGATTTTGACAGCTTTCTGGAGTTTGGCACCGCCCTGTCCATCCGCACAAGTTCCGGCGCGATCGCAAGCACCAGCGAGGTCTCTACTTCACCGGCATGGTCAAACTCGCTTTTCATCATGTGCCAATAGTGGATGGTGTGCACGCGGACATCCCTTCGCAGCTTGCCGTGCAGCTCTTGCGCGATGTACTGCAAGGCGCCCATGTTGCCGTGGTGTCCGTTGATGATGATTATTTCCTTTAGCCAGTTTTCGGCAAGCGAAACGCACGCGTCGCAGATCATGGTCGAGAACGTCGAGTTGCGGAGCGACACGTTGAACATAGGTTTGTGCTCGAATGAAACGCCGTAAGAAATCACCGGCAGGACAAACCCGCCGACCTGCTCCGCGGCCAGCCTCGCAAGGTATTCAGCGATGAGCGAGTCTGTAGACACCGGCAGGTGGTTGCCGTGCTGCTCAAGCGAGCCAACAGGGATTATCGCCCGCCTGGTTTTTTTGAGCGCGCCCCTGAAGTCGTGTTCGCTCATGCCAAATACTGGCACTGACATTGTGTGTAAAAGCACGCCTGGCCGCATTAACTACTTTTTGGTTTTATGCTGATTTTCGTCCTTGACGTAAACCTTGCCCCAGTAAACTTCGAGCTTGTTTTCCAGGTAAAGCCTTACCGCCTCAAGCAGAGTTGCCGCCTCCATTTCCTGGCCCTTCTTCTTGATGGTGTCAAGCGTGTCTCCCTTTGACACCTTGAACGACTCTTGACTGATGATCGGCCCCTGATCAAGGTCTTCAGTGACAAAATGGGCGGTGCACCCCACTATTTTTGCGCCCCGCTCGAATGCCTGCACGTACGCGTATGCGCCGGGGAACGCCGGCAGGAGCGACGGATGAATGTTAATTATTCTGTTTGGGTATCGCCAGACAAAGTTTGGCGTCAGGATGCGCATGTATCTTGCAAGGACTATCAGGTCGGCGTTGTACTGGTCGATCAGTTGCAGTATGTTGTTCTCGGCCTCGGCTTGGTCAGCATGGGCCACAGCGTGGAACGGTATGCCGGCCGCGTCTGCCATCGACTTGAGCGTGTTGTCGCTTCCGATTATGATTGAAATGTTGGCAATTATATCGCCCTTCTTTTTGGCGTCCAGTATTTTCGCAAGACAGTGTAGCTCCTTGCTCACAAAGATTGCGACGTTCTGCAACCTGTTTGGCTCCTGGTAGTGGACCTTGATCTCCATAGAAAGCTTTTTTGCCAGTTGCTTCAGGCCGTCGTCCAGCTGCTTCCTTCCGATTTCTAGGAATGACGCTTCAAGCTGCATGCCAAAGAGGCCGCGTACAACGTTCTGGTTTATCTTTTCGATGTTGCCGCTATTTTTGAAGATAAAGTTGGTGATGTCTGCGACAACTCCTTTTCGGTCCGGGCCAACTACAGTGACCTCAATTATTGTCTTGCCCCTGGCTGCGGACATGCGGATTGATTGGACTGTAAGAAGATAAATAAATCTTCAGATGGAACGATCGAACGTCAATGCTTAAATAATAGAACTGTTAATTGAGAGCGTTGCAAGTTACCGCTTCAACAACCATTGTAATTTCTGAGGTACCCTAATCGATGCATCGCCACACAAATTCTTCACTTTCCTGAGGCACAGTGTATGAAGCCACAGCCAAGGCAGCAAAAACAATCTTCTGCAAAGCCAAGAAAAAACTACGACTACAACAAGCCGATCCGCAAGTGTGTAGTATGTTACACGTTGTCAGGATGGCATTGCGACGACTGCGACAATGACTTTTGCCAGATGCATTTTCAGGATCACAAGGAAAAGAAACTGTGCAAGGCCGCCTGATGTGGAGCATCTAGCCGGCCAAAAGTATCTAATGTGTACCTTCGTAGAGAGGTTCTCCACGTTCTGCTTATCATGGAATTCATCAATTACGATTATGAGTGAAGTTCTGCGCTATCAGAGTCTTCCACGTCTGGTTCTTCCATCCTATCAAAGTAAGTGAACTCGATTGTGTCGCCGTCTTCTAGCGAGTCAAAGCCAGCAGACTCTGCCAACTCTGCTATATCTATCGCAACCCTAAATACTCCGGTATTCTCGCCGGTTTCTGCAAGCGTGTATGTCTTGGCATCGTCAAAGTCAGTAGGATCGTCATTGAATCTTACTTCAATAGCTGCATAGTCTTGAAGATCAGTGTCATCCTTTTCCAGAGGCACGGGCTCATCCCCATCCAATGTGAAGGTGTAGGATTCTTTAGCCTTTGCGTCATCGTTCAGATCCGCGTCATTGATGGTGACCGTGAGATCGCCATCCATATCAGCTGATGATGGAAGTTCGATGGATCCTTCTTTAGTAGTTAGTTGCAATTCCAACCGTATGTCTTCATCTTCGCCATCTTCGTTGAGCGGGTCTGAATATGTTATTACAATGTCGTCATTGATTTCATCTGCTGTAAACTCGAGCAGTCCATTATCATCTTCTGAAGCGTCATCCACGGCGAATGTCAGCTTTAATTGTTTATCTGCATTGTCGATGGCAAATTCGCCCGAGTTGGCTGCCGTCTCCCGCAAGTCAAGCTCTTCAGAGTCGCCGCCTTCGATCTCCACAATTAACGTCCCTTTGAGCATGTCCACCTTTGAGGAATCCTTATTCTGGTCATTGTCCTTTATGGTTAATCCTAATTCACTTGAAAAGGTAATGTCTCCTGCGCCCTTGACTAAGGATCCGTCTTTGTCGTCGATGTTGAAACTGATTGAATCGATTTCAATCGAGTCGTTTGCATCGGATTCCAGATCCCTATAATCCGCGACGTCGAGCAATTCTATCATTAAAGGCCCTGTTCCTTCATCAATAACTATCTCGGCTTCTTCGTCGGTATTTTCATCATTAACCTGGAGGACAGCCTCGAACCTAGCAGTATTGTTGGCGGTTTCTGTGAATTCGATGTCGTCTGGAAGCGAAATTTCTTCATCCAGTGTGAGCAGTTCTTCGACATTGTTATCCTGCACGACGAAGCTGTCGACAGCAGTTGGATCGAGGTTGGCGTCCTGATCGTTGATAAATAGGTGCATCATGCTGCCAGAGCCGTATGTCGTTCTGTCCAATTCGATGGATCCCTTTGTCTCTATGTGCTCGATACCGACCTTTTTATCGCCATAGGTAATTGTGAATGACATCTCGTCAAACTCCTCGTCGGCTGTATCCAGCTCTCCGCCATTTCCAAAAGTAACCACCTGTTCATCATCTATCGAACCTTCTGTCAGTGGCTTTTCTATGCAAGACCCATCATCGCAGTCTGCATCTGCATGAACTATAAAGAACTCAAACTTCTTGGAGCCAGTTTTTGTATCGGGTATTGTAATGCTGGCAGTATCGCTGGCGTCGTCGCCTTCTGCCTTTATGGTCACCGTGATTTCGTCATCGTCGGCATTCTTGTCTGATATCACAACCTGCAGCGCTCCATTTCCAAAGAATTTATTGGCGTGCTTGTCTGCCGAGGTAACTATTTCTGCACCTTTGCTTGGCTGAGGAATGGGTTCGTTGTCGTCGTCACCACTGCCGCCGAATGTTAGCTGCCCGTCCATGTCGAGAAAGTATTCTGATCTGAGTTTGCTCTGGGGGCTGAGAATATCTAGTTTCAAGGGAGAGTCTGAATCACTCAGCGGCAAGGAGTCGCCTTTCTGCGTCTTTGCCCAGAGTTTCAAAAGTGAAATATGCCTATCTTGACCACCGCTGTCGTCATCCTCGACAATGAAAGCAAAGACAAGCAGATGGCCGCCGCGAACAAGGTAAAAGACATGGCCTGAATATATGTCGCGTTTGTCGTCACCGATCTTTACCGTCCCATCCATAATGTCCATTGCAACCAGTCCCTTGGTCGACTTCCATATCGACAAGTCCATAGATATCTCGGCAGTTTCTGATCCGTCGCCGCCGGAAATCGGTGTGGCCGTGCCGGTTGCAGTTAGAGTGTATTCTGTATCAGGAGGATAAGAACCAGATGGTCCATGCTTGGCCAAGTTCTCTTTGTGTTTTTCCTTTGCAGTTTTTTCTACGAAATGAATCCAACGCTTTTTGGCCTTGTGCTCGTCTTTGTCTGAATTCTTTGATTTTGCCTTATCGTTATCATTCTTATCGGCAAACACATTCTGTTGCGGAATAATTACAGCAACGACAGAGAAGATAAGTGAAAATCCGATTGCAATTGCCACTACGGAACGGTAACCTTCGGGTAGGTGCAATGTCCTCACAGAGAAGACAGCTATTGCCTTTATATATTAAGAGTATGCAGAGTGGCTCTACCCATAGGACGCTGTATGGATCCTCTATGGGTGTATTCAGGACACGAAGAATCAGATCGCAATAGCTTGTCGTATTTTGTCAGACCCCTCACCGCTAATATAATAATGGTGCGGGGGGTGGGATTCGAACCCACGGACCCCTGAGGGACGGGATGACCCATTCCTGAGATCTTAAGTCCCGCGTCTCCAATTTTGTCAGCCTATTTGGCCAGGCTCTACAACCCCCGCTGGCCCAGAATTGCGTTAACGGGCATGCGTAATTAAATCTTGATTTTGTGTTCTTCCCAATAATTATTATAGGGTTTTCGAACTGCATTAGAAGCAACGCCTCGGTAGCTCAGCCTGGTAGAGCGTTACCTTGGTAAGGTAGAGGTCGCGGGTCCAAATCCCGCCCGAGGCTTACTTGTTTTGTATTCGCGGGACAGTAAGAAAAACGCACTAGGGAAACAAATTAGGGTAGCAGTCATCGACAATAAAGCGTTCAAGAATTACCTTCGACATAACATTCGTGATAATAGACAGATTGTTTATCGGCTTAGAATAGCGCGGGAACATGTCTGTGTTTTGCAAACGGCTGATGCGTCCGATCTGTTAAAACTTTCCACGAACAACAGGCTTTATGTGATGAAAAAGCTAGCGAAGCTGTCAAAATTCCTTGGTTGTTATTCTGAATGGCAGGCGATTAGACAAAACTACTGGTCAAGCTGGAAGCAAGAAGATGACGTAACGATTTTTAAAAGAATAACAAAAGGCGTAGATATTGATTCTATGCTTCAATGGGTAAGGAAAGCATCAAGGATTGCGCCGGCGAATAGGGAAGTTTTGCGCTATGCTTGTCTAACTGGCTTACGGCCCGAAGAAAGCGTAAATACTAGATTGTTATAGAACAATGTAAGATCAGGCATGGCGAAATGTCATGTTTGCGGGCATGAAAGCGATTACGTCAACGCCTGTTCTAGTGACAGCTTGCCTCATTGCCCTGATTGTCACAACAAGGAAGAAGTTGAACTGACTTAATCTAGCAGTCGTAAAATCCCATCGGCACGCTTTGGCGGTGGGCGATGAAACCAACAAATTGTTTCCAGTGGTTTTTTGGCGCAAGCAATCAAGCAATCCTGAATCGCACATTTCTATAGTAGGTTGTTGTAAGGATAGCGGCGACGATGCAGCGTGTCACACATTAGCCCACAAATAGACAGAAGGAATCAAAATTCGTGGTGTCGTTGTGCTAGATGCAACCATGAAAGCATAAGTGATTGTAAAAAACTTCGTTGTAATTGTTGCAATCTTGAACATGCCTTTTTCTTACAAACGGGCGTTGATCTTAGCCTCGATCCATGATTGTTAAGGGCGGGCGGCCCTAGGGTAAGCACCTGATCCCGTCTAAGCTGGAGCTTTCGGGCTTGTTCTTCTGACTGTTTGATTTTTCCCAAATTTCGATTTCTTCCTGACTAAGGTCCACCGTTATCACCTGTCAGCATAGCTGGCATGGCCGTACTCGATGGAGCCGAGTATGACCCCAAGAAGGAACAGGCTAGTGATGCTGTTGATGTAAAAGAGTTTTTTTGGTACCCGTAGTTGAGCGACGAATTAACACTTCAATATTTCTGCACGGCCGTGTACCGGAGTGTCACATAGAATATTGCAAAGGTTATCGCCACCCCGCCGAGTCCCTACCCAGGAGTTCTGGAGAGCGAAGCGGAACTGCACGCGCACCCTTATCAGGACTGCAAACCATAATGCCAAAACAGCGATCTTTCTTACCCTTCCCGAGCCGGTCGATCATTTTCTATTCTAACAAAGATAGCTTCCAGTTTTCCCTCAGTTTCATATTATTCCGCTCATGCTGAGAATTTTATGATATTTCCTACTGGAAGAAATTTGTTCCATTCATGCAACCTGCAAGCTTATTCACCTACATTAGAGACTTTATCGGTGGGTGGCGCTACAATTGTACGCTATCCCATTCTTTGTGCGCCGTGTGCATTGTTGCACGACTCATTCTTTTGTTAACGGTATTTGACCAAGCTGCATTTAGCTCACGTTGCATGTCAGCGTCTCATGGTACACTGGCCTTCGTATAACGAGTCGCTTGTCAGGCGCGGGGAAGTGGTAATGGATTTTGATGTTATCGATGGCTGGGAAGAAGAATTAGAGAAAATGAACGAAGGCAAGGTAGGCGAGCCGTACCGTACCATTACCCGGATTCCTTTGTCCAGCTGCTGGGGTACATAAGGGCGTACTTCCATCTCCCACTGCGGCAGACTGAAGGCGTAATTAAAGCACATGCCAGAAAGAAGGTGCCATCCATACCAGACTACAGCACTATCAGTAGACGCATCAACAGGCTGGACATAAGAATTGACCAGCGTGTAGGCAATGACATTGTCATAGCACTGGACTGCACCGGCATCAAGGTATCCAACAGGGGAGAGTGGATGCGGCACAAGTGGAATGTCAAGAGAGGCTACCTGAAGATACACCTGGCCGTTGACATCAGGAAGAAGAAGGTTGTCTCTCTTGAAGTGACGAGTGAGGACGTACATGACGGCAGGATGCTGAAAAAGCTGGTCGAGCATGCGTCAGAAAATAACGATATCATACGTGTACTTGCAGATGGCGCTTACGATAACAGATAACAAGGCTAACTTTCGCTATTTGTCCGATAATGGGATACAGGCTGCCATCAAGGTAAGGAAGAATTCATCAAGGCTGTGCCATGGCTGCTATTCAACCATCCCAAGGAAGCTAGTCGTGCTGCAGCAGCTGTCCGATGTTGACAGGTGGAAACGCAGCGTGAGCTATGGTCATCGATGAGATAGATGGATTGCAGAAACCGTGTTCTCTGCCATAAAGAGGATGTTTGGCGAGTACGTGATGGCCAGGAAGTATCCAAACATGGCAAAGGAGATGTTACTCAAGGTATTAATGTACAACATGTTTGTTGGTATGCGGCTGGGATGAAATAGTAGCCAGATGGCGGGCATGCATCGAAAGATAGTCAATCATGCAACAATGCATATGAGGGCAAAATGTTAAATCTCACAAGCGCCAGGTACTAGCTGGGCCGA
The DNA here is from genome assembly GCA_035283265.1 of Nitrososphaera sp. Taxonomy (GTDB): domain Archaea; phylum Thermoproteota; class Nitrososphaeria; order Nitrososphaerales; family Nitrososphaeraceae; genus Nitrososphaera. Next base: position 5,788 of record DATEUD010000098.1, on the reverse strand, counting down.
TGGGCTATCAATACAACGCCAATGACAACGACACCGTTGAACGGCTGCGCAATTTTATCGGCATGCTCAATGAGGAATCGGAAAAGGGCTCTGTCATTGTAGTCGAGGGCAAGCGCGACGCAGAGGCGCTCTCAAAGGTGGGGTTCACCGGCAGTCCTGCAGTCTTCCATCACTTTAAGGGGATCGCTGACTTTCTCGACAGCCACGACAGGACCGGCAAGAAGATAATCCTGCTGCTTGACATGGACAGGACCGGCAAATACCTCACGAGCCGGCTCGTGTTGCAGCTCCAGTCACGCCGGCACAAGGTGAGCCTGTCATACAAGAGGGCGCTGGCCAGAATAACGAACGGCAAGGTGAGGCACGTCGAGGACCTTGTAACCTATGCGCCGCGCCTGTCAGGCATAACAGGTAGTCGCAAGGACTTGTACTTTTACACCTAAGCTATTTCCTCCCACGGTTCACAAAGCACTTATATTCAAGCAAAGAAAATTGTTTGACATACCAAAACTACGAGGTTATGAAAGAAATTGCCTAGCACAGGTATCGTAAAATATCACGTCAAATTAAAATTTGAAGTTGATGGTTTGGTTGAGAAGGCAGACATTATCGGCGCTATTTTTGGACAGACCGAAGGTCTCCTAGGGCCAGAGATGAATCTCAACGAACTGCAAAAAGTATCCAAGGTGGGAAGAATCGAAGTAAACGTTGACACCAAGGGCAACATGGCGAAGGGGGACGCTCTTATACCAATGAGCACCGACATCTCTACCGCGGCGCTCATTGCAGCTGCAATCGAGAGCATCGACAAGGTCGGGCCGTTCCAAGCCAAGTTCAACCTGATGGGGATCGACGACATACGGGCCATAAAGAAGAAGGTCATCGTCGACCGCGCAAAAAAAATAGTGCAGGACTGGGCCACGCGGACGATAAGCGAAGGGGAAGAGATGCTCAAGGATGTCTACGATGCAAGCAAGCCGGGCAAGCTCACCAGCTTTGGCAAGGCGCAGCTGGCATGCGGCACCGGGGTTTTCGATTCTGACTGGATAATTCTGGTGGAAGGCAGGGCTGACGTCATCAACCTGCTCCGCGCAGGATTTGACAACGCCATTGCAATAGAGGGCGCAAGGATCGACGAGACCGTGACAAAGCTCACGGACGGCAAGCGTGTCGTCGCATTCCTAGACGGCGACAGAGCAGGCGACCTTATACTGAAGGAGCTGCACGGAGTAGTCAAGCTAGACAAGGTGCTCCGGGCCCCGACAGGAAGGGAAGTGGAGGAATGCACGCCGATAGAGATAGCCGAGATCTTGAAGGACGCACTTCCATTAGCAGAAACGCCGTCCGCTCAGCCGGTGCACGTGCACCAAGATCGCGACCGGAGGCACCCCCGCAGGGAAAGAGAGCGGGAGCCGCACGAAGAATACCGCGCGCCGGCACCGCAGTACCATGAGCCCGCGCCGGCGCAGCCGTCAAAGGAAGTGATTGCCGAGGACAGCCCCGAAATACTCGCTGCGATCCGCGAAGTCTACCCGCAGATAAACGAGACCCTTGAAGCAGTATTGCTTGACGGCTCTATGAACAAGCTGCTCAAGGTGCCGGTGTCTGAAGTGATAAAAAGGCTTGACAGCGCCGAGGGCGGAAAACTGCTGGTGATTGACGGCATAGTCACCCAGAGGCTCGTAGACGCAGCCGACAAGGCCGGCATCGAATATATCGTGGGGCACAGGACGACAGACCTGAAAAAGACGGCAGATGTTCGCATCAGGACCTTTGGCGACATTGGGATAAACAACTAGCGATAATGCCCGTGATCAAGCTGCAGCAGATATTGACAATCGTGGAGCTCCTTTCAAAAGGGGGCCGCCACAATTTTGTCGAAGTCACAACTACAGAGCTTGGCAAGAGCATAGGCCGGTCGCAGCAGGCTGCTTCAAAGCACCTGCTCGACCTAGAAAATTCTGGATACATCGAGCGGACAAAGAAGGGCCAGAAGTTTGCGGTAAGGGTCACGGACAAGGGCTACTCGGAGATACAGGGTCTTTTTTCTTCGCTCAGGGCTACACTCGAGTCGGCGCCGGCGACCATAGATTTTGAAGGCAGCGTCGTCTCGGGGATGGGCGAGGGCGCCTACTACATGTCGCTTGAAGGCTATAGGAAACAGTTCAAGGAAAAACTGGGATACGAGCCGTACCCCGGCACGCTCAACGTCCGGCTGACAGATCAGATATTCATGAACGCCCGGCGCGAGCTGGCTCAGCACCCGTCGATATTCCTCGACGGCTTTAGCGACGGCACGCGCACTTATGGCTGGGTAAAGTGCTATCGTGCCATAATAAACGACGGCGCAGTGAACAACGCAGCAGTGTTGGTGCTCGAGCGCACACACTATGACGACAGCATGCTTGAAGTCATTGCGCCGGCATCGATCAAGCAGGGGTCCGGCATCAAAAACGGTGACAGGGTAAAGGTACAGGTCCAGCTGGCTCACATGCCATAGATAGAGTCGCCAAGCTCCTCTTTCATCTTGCTGCTCTTTGAGCCTGGCACCGGGGTGGACAGCCTTATCACGTGCACGTTGAGGTTGCGCTTATTGCAGTTCTCGGCGATCTCTTTTTCGCTGTGCGCCTGATCGTAGCCAAGCGCTATCACGTTTGGCTTGACGTATTCAACCGTGTCGTAAAGCGTGCCCTCCCGCCCTATCAGGACAAGGTCTACAAAGTTGAGCGAAGCGACCAGCTCCTTGCGGAGGCTTTCGTCGTGGTAGATCTTTCTGTCTTTCTTTATCTTTTGCGCAGTCGACTGCCTTGCAACGATTACAACAAGTACGTCGCCTTCCGCCTTTGCGGACTTAAGCGTGTGTATGTGGCCGGGGTGGATGAGGTCAAACACTCCCCCGACTAGCACCACCTTGAGCGCGTCACGCCCGATGAACGTCAGCTTGCTCGGGTCGGAATTTTCAATGAGGCCCATCTTGGCAAGATGGCTCACCCTGGAATTGTAAAATTCCTCGCTCAGTGGCAGCCTGGCCTTGAGCCTGTCGTAGGCCGGGACTGCAGGATCCAGCGCGCTTGCATAGAGCGAAGCCAGGACTGCCTTATCCACCGGGTCCATCTCTCCACTATGAGGCAATAACGAAATCATGTGATCTACTAATGCTATAAACTATTGCCTAAGTAGCATTTACAAATCGGTTATTTCCGCCCATCGTGGGAAAGGAATGGTTCTAAGCCTCGTAGCGAGGTGCTGCGGGCGAATTTTAAGATTAGTACGGGCCATTTTGTTGTATTTACCCAATGGGCAAGTTATATCAGGCTTATCAGATCAGGAGTCTTCATGCCTGAAAATACCGATTAACTCGGGTCACTGTAAGAATAACGACAAGCTAGACCAATTTTTACCGAGGGTAGGGGATGTCATTTCTTATCCTGTCCATGCCTGGTCTGCATATGAATATCGTGCCAGTATTGATTTTGTGATTCACGCCCACAAACAGGACAGATTATCTTCTCAGTCTTCATTTCGCGAGTTCCGAATAATTCTGCCATTTATCATATCATTATCGTCATTCATCTTTAATATCGGTATCATTATTTCAAAGATCAACGGCTGAAGATTTACTGAGTCGCTGTCTGCCTTCACAAATAAAACCATAGATGCTTGCAACAAATTTCTTCTCCGAATCGCTGAAGCTCTAACTATGATTATTACTTGGACAGCATGCGGTGTAAGGTAAGACATGACTATTAAGAGCCTCAAAAGAATATCAGTGTACCTGAAACTAGATGACGTATCCGCATCAAGCTTCCAAAATTTTGTGAAAATAATCATGATTGGTTCACCATAACACCATTTACTATTTCAGCAAACTTATCTGGCTTGACTGGTTTTGTGATAAAGGCGTCCACCTTTGTCGATGGCAAGATTCTCTTAAACTCTTTGTTGTTTATCTCAAATGAGGTGGCGAATGCAATTTTGATATCAGGTTTTATCTCTTTGACAGCTCTTGCAACCTGAAAGCCATTCATGTGTGGCATTCGAATGTCAATTACCACAATGTCATAGCTGTTAGCATTGTTTCTAAAATGCTCTACTGCCAACACAGGATTGGTAAAGCCATAGGTGTTCATGCCTGCAAGTTCAAGCGAACGCTTTAGAATGGTTAGGATGCCTGGTTCGTCATCTATTAGAAGGACAGAAGAAACCTTTTGCACAACTTGAGCCCCGTTTGATTTTTCTTGTGCCTGCACAGACTGCTTTATCGATCGGACTATATACAGAGGAGGAATTTTTTGCACAAAGAATCATTGGGAGCACAAGTGTTCGGACTATTCCTCTCAATTCCGCCTTTGCACTAATTCGCTCATCTTGCAATAGGATCAGTGCATTGCACACAAACTTTATTACCGAGTCTGACATTGGCTAATCCGTACTATGGCGAACGGAAAGCTGGTTAAGGCTTCTGAGAAAGGCCGTTCCAGTCCAAGTGGTAACGTCACATTGCGCTTTGACGGCGAAGTTCTTGATCACCTGAAAAAAGAAGCGGACCAAAGAAGAGTCAGCCTAAACACGTTGGCTAGCCAAATTTTCAGGACTCACACGGAATATTCAGGTGCCGCTGCGGTCGCAGGGATGGTCTCGTTTCCAAAGAACTTGCTGATTCGAATCATGAACAAGTTGTCAGAGGACGAGGTGAAGCAGCTATCGCAAGAAATTGCCAAAAACGAAATGAAGGACACGCTCTTGATGATGAAGCACAAATATTCAACAGAAGCATTTGTCGACCTTATTGAGTCATGGATTAGAGTTTCTGGCTTTCCTTACACACATGACAAGTCTGACAGCGCCCACAACTTCATTATTCAACATGATATGGGCAAGAGATGGTCTATGTATCATGCAGAGTTATTCAAATTCGTTTTCGATGACCTCGGTGCAAAGTGGTCTGACTTTCACATAACGGAGAACACGGTGACGTTCAACGTCGATGTTTGATCTATCGTAATCGACAACGGAGAGATGGAAGGAACTGACTGGGAATTCTTTTAAGATTAGTACTAGCCATTTGGGTAGATTTACCGATTAGCAGAAATCTAGTTCTTAAAGGAACCCATTAGCTTTCAAAGAATGAGTGTGATGTTGCCTCAAATACATCGTGGTTCTCATCTTCTAACACAACTAAAATGGTATATACTCCGTCCCTATCGTTCATCACTTGATAAAGGTTGAACGCCAAATCAAATGACTGTTCTTCTGTCTACCACCTTTTAGCCTCGATTAGGGTGTAATGCTATAAACTATTGCCCAAGTAGCATTTACAGACAGTTAATCCGCCAATCGTATGAAGGGAATGTGTATATGCTTCGTACTGGGATGCGGCGGGCGCCTGAAACCAACATGAATAGCTAAAACTGTTGTCGTTGGAAATACATTATTTTGTAGCACATGCAGTACCTGAAAAGTTTCTGTGAGGAATCCCAGTCGTTGTTAAATAGAACGAAGCTGTAACACAATTGACATAAGAGCCCCTAGAAAAAATTATCGGTTAGCTCTTATTGCGAGTATGGCGGCCGTGCTGTTAGCGACTTTTACACTACCAACCCAAACGGCTTTTTCGGCAACAATAAACGCCGATATTGTTTCCGGCGCGTCAGCGTTGACTGACACCGCATATTCTCCAAACCCGATTCTAGCCGATGTGGGCGACACAGTAACCTGGACTAACGGAGACTCCACAGCTCACACAATTACGTCGGGCACGGGGCCAAATGATCCTAATTCAGGGCAA
>DATEUD010000097.1:0-15516 GCA_035283265.1 Nitrososphaera sp. | reverse complement strand
CCCATTTCACGGCTTTTGACTTTGCAAGCTCTTTGACTGCAATCTTGTATTCGCCGGAACCGTGCTCTAGCACATATAGCACTGTTCGGCTGTTGACGTTGCCAAGGCGCCGCTTTTTAGCGACAGAATATTTGCCAAGTGGGCCGGCGAGATCATAAAGCCAGTCCTTGCTGTCAACGATCAGCCTGCCTTCAGGCAACTTCCAGTACGCCCCTTTTGGGCATGCCATGAAGTCGGGCAACTTGGCCTGCTGCCGAGCGTGGCGTCTGATCTTAGACTCGGCCTCCCTGACTGCCAGATGCCAGATTCTCCTTCCAGCATAGGTTTGCACAAAATAGGAGCTGAATTCCTGGAGCCTTTTTGAAAGCTTCAGGCGGGTCCTGCCCTCTTTTTCGACCAAGACGCGCTTTTCAGATATCCGCAACAAGTTGCCATGCGTAGCAAGCAGGTCTGAGTCCTCTGCCGCAATGTCTTCCAGTGCTCTGCTGTACCCGTCAAGGGCAAACTCCAAGTTGCGCCCGCCTTCGGCATACGTCCTATAGTAGCTGTATGCCGCGCTTGGGTACAGCGACATCCTGCGTCTTATTTTGGAAAATGCCACGTATTCCAATGGAAAGAGGATTTCGGTGCTCAGCACGTTTGCAAAATCTACGATGTTTTGCACTTCTTCCAGAATTATGCGCCGCTTGTAGATGCGCTCAACCCTGGCAAGAAACTCTGCGCCGGCAATGGGCTTGTAAACATGGAGCAGCCTGCCAGCTACAAACTCGCCGAGAAATGCGCTCTGCGCGTCACGCTCTAGCGCCCTGCGATCCACGATAAGAGCAGATACCTCCATGACCGATTCGCGGAGATAAACGTACTTTACCAGATACGGGTAATTTTCTAAAACCACTAGCAGGTCGATGTCGCTGTCAGGCCGAGCGTAGCCTGCCACTTTGGAACCGTAGAGGCACGCTGCAACAGCTGCGCGGCCCTTTGCCACCCTGCCGATGCACTTCCTGATAACTTCGAGTTCTTGCGGTGAAACGCTAGACATAGCCGGTTTTTTTCTTTCTCAGCTTCACGCTTTCAAACTCCGCTATTTTGTCCTTTACCACTTGCTCCACCTGGAGGTTTGCCATCGCTTCAATAGGGATTTTTATAACGTTTGCGTCTATCGACACCTTGGTTGTCGGCAGGCGCTTGTCCATCCACATCTTGATTACCTTGTCTTCAAGTTTCAGATCTCTAAAGCCTTCCGGGAAGCGAGTGGTGATGTGCTTTATTAGAGTGGGATCTGATTTGAACACCGCCCGCTCTTCAAGTAGCCTGCCGGCGTCGGCGTACGTCCCTTCAAAGAGGGTGCCGGACACTTCGTCCGATATCACCCTCATCTTAACTATCCTGCTCACGAGATCAAGATAGTGCATGAATTCGTGAGCCAGGATCGCGTGGATCGTGCCCTTGAGGCCGTAGGCAATAAGTGGTGCGGTTATCTGGACAACGACGCGCAGCAGTTTGTTGTCGCCTACCACCGGTATCGTTCTTGCAAACAGTATTCCCATCTGGGTAAACTCGACTGCCGATGTCGAAACGATAAGGCTCGGCTCTATGTAACAATATGGATATTTCATGCCGGACGCTTCTTCGACTCGCTTGATGCCCTCGGTGACCAACGGGAACCTCTTAATCACAAGGTCGTAGGCTTTTTGCGGGATTTGCCCCGCTTTGTAGGCATCGTGGACCTTGTAGAGCGGGTCAAAGCTGCTCATCTTTTGCTGTTGTGACATTGCCCCGGTGAAACAAAAACATTACTGAAGTTCAACGCCCAGTATGTCAAACGTGACACATTCGCACTTGGTGCCAAGAACTTCTGAAATGTTGGGCTTCATGTATTCTTCGCCGCCTACGAACTGCTTGATCATCAGGCCGCCGTCTGCGACTATGGTGAAAGCAAACTGGTTGTCGTCAATCCGGCGGGCCCATGCGGAGTGGATCTTTCTTGTCGCCGTTTTCCACCTGTTTTCAAAGCTCACGTCGCCGGCAAGCGAGTTAAGCTTTTTCATGTCCTCCTTTGCCAGAGCCTTCTCGCATTTTGCATGAATCTTTGTCTTGACCCTGAAGCGCGGCTGGAGCTTCGCAACGTCGTCGATCACCGACAGCTTCGCCACGACGCCACTGCCGTTGATCCTCACCTTCTTAAGCTTTCTTTTCTTTGGGTTAAAGACGCGGGCGTAAAATGGCCGACCGTTCCCAAGCACCAGGCTGTTCTGGTCCTCGCTTCCAATCCACGAAAATTTCGGCGTCTGCCCTCCAGTCATTTCAACTAGTCCTTTTGCAATGACGCCTTCAATGCTTTCATATCCTGACAGGCCGGAATAATTGCACGAGGCGCAGCCCCTGCCTTCGCAATTTCGGCACCTGTCCTGCTTTTGCGGCAGACCGCGTGACTTTTTGACGTACCGGCCGGCAAGCACGAGTGGCCTTGACTTGACTGCCACGTCCACGTTGTTTTCCTTGTCTATCGTCAGGCTTATCGTGATGTCAGGCTTCATGTATTCCACCTTCTTCCTCGCCAGCCGGGCAAGCCGCATCCCAAGCTCTCTTGTCAGCTGACTCTTGACGCTCTCTTTTCCGCGTATTTTCAGGCGAGCCCTCATGGTGTCTTCCCGCTCGTAGATCTGGGTCGAGAGCGTGGCGCCAATAAGGAATGTTTTAAACTCGTAGCTTTTGACAGCATCAGCTATCCTGTCTGTTATCGAATCAAGGCTGTCCATCAGGCCGCGGCAGATGTAGCACTGCCTGTCAGGCTTTACCCGGCCGCCAGCATGCCTTTCAAAACATCGCTTGCAGAGTTTGTATTGCCTTAACAGGATGCCCTGGGCATCAGCCAATACCGAATCTCCTCAAGAGCCCTTGCATCTGCCTTCCCTTTGACTGCTTCATCATCTCCTTCGAGTCGTTGTATTGCTTTATCATGGCCTTGATCTCGCCCTCTGGCAGGCCGCAACCCCTCGCTATGCGCTTCCTCCTCGACTCGTTGATGACATCCGGGTCCTTCTTTTCATCCCCCGTCATTGACTGTATAATAAAGCGCCACTTTTCCATCCTTGTCTGCATCGCATCCAGCTGGTCTTCTTTTACCATGCCGGAGAGCCCCGGCAGGTTCTCTATCACGTTCCTGAAACCCATCTTGCTCACCTGCTCCATCTGCGCGTAAAAGTCCTCTATAGTCATCTTGCCACTCATTAGGCGCTTTACCTGGTTCTCGTCTGCCTGGAGCTCGAGTCCCTTTGCCATTTCTAGCAGGGCCTTGATGTCGCCCATGCCAAGCAGCCTGCCGACAAACCCGGTTGGCGAGAACTGCTCGAGGTCGTCTATGCGCTCGCCGGTTCCGATAAACATCACCTTTGCGCCAGTTGCCGCCGATGCTGCAAGCGCGCCGCCTCCTTTTGCCGTTCCGTCGAGCTTTGTAAGGACGATGCCTCCCACGGGAGCGGCCTTGTGGAAAGCCTCTGCCTGCTTGAACGCCCCCTGGCCTATCGTCCCGTCAATGATCAAGAGCACGAGGTCCGGGGTTGCCACCTTGTGCATTTCAGTCATTTCCTGCAGCAGTCCTTCTTCCTCCTTGTGCCTTCCGGCGGTGTCTATGATAATGACGTCAAGGTTCTGGTCTTTGAAATGCGCAAGGCCGTTTCTGGCTATCGCGACTGCGTCCTTGTTTTCTTCATCGCCATAGACTTCGACGTTTATCTTGCTGCAGTTCATCTTTAGCTGCGTCAGCGCGCCGGGGCGCCACGTGTCAGCCCCGACGACTCCGGCCCTGTAGCCGTGCTTTGTGAGCCACCTTGCCAACTTTGCAGTGACAGTTGTCTTGCCGCTGCCCTGGATGCCGAGCATGAGTACTACGTTTTGCTTGCCAGGGTTGAAAAACGATGTTGCAAGGGCGCGCTCGTCTTCCTGCGCCTTGTCGACGGTCTTGATCACCTCGCCAGAGTAGCCAAGCATCTTGGCAAGCTCGCCGTACAGTATAGTGATAATGTGATCCTTCCTGGAGAGTCCCTTTGGAGGCTGCTCCTTGAGCGCCCTCTCCTTGAGGTTCTGCGTGATAGAGAGCACCAGCCTTACGTTGACGTCGGACTGGAGCAGCGCCCGCTGGACATCCTTGCAGAGCGAGTCGATAAGCTCCTCATTGATGTCAGACGCCCCTACGATTTTCTTCAGGGCCCCACGCAGGCCTTCTCGCAGGTTGTCAAACATTTACTTCTCTACTAATGACACATCCCGTATTTCAAATATTCCCCGCTGGCCGTCCCAGTGCGTGGTGGCCGCGTTTATCCGGAGCTTTTTGCGAAATAGCGGGCAGTCGGTGACGAGGGTCTCGCCCTCGCCGCCCTCTAACGTCAGGTTAAAGCCGTACTTTTTCGCAAGCGCTGCAAGTCTGTTTAGCGCGCCTTTGTCGATCGGCTTTCCAAGCCATTCCTTGTCAAGACCCATTGCCGAAACGCCCACGATAATTATTGAAAAGCCGCGCTCTAAAAGCTCGCTCATGTATTTCTCCGGCTCGACATTCCACAACGGCGCGAATGCCGCGACTTTTTGGCGCGAGCAAATTCCTTCAAACGCCTGCTTCTGGTAGTTGCTTGAAATTCCGCCGTATACAACGCCTTCGATTTCGTAAAGCTTCTTTGCTTGAATGACGGCCTCTTCAAGTGCCTTCAACTCGTCTTCTTTTGAGCCACCGACCGCAGGGAACCCGATCAACGGGATCTGCATAGCGTCTGCAAGGTGTTCAGTGACCCAACTGTTTGGGTAGTGAAACAGCTGGCTATCATCTGCAATCGGGTGCATGGTAATCAAGCACACCACATTATGCCCGGCCTGTCTTGCGCAGTAGATCGCAAAAGTGCTATCCTTTCCGCCGGAATAAAGTGCCGCCAGCTCCACAGGCGGCATACACATGTCGGCAATATTAAAATTCAGCGAAATAGAAACTAACTGTTTATATCACCAGAGCGACAACCTGCAATACGTGACCGTACTGCTCGAAGCAAGAAATCTCAAAAAGTATTTTCCGATAAAGAAAAGTTTTCGGCAGCTCTTGCAGAGGTCAGTCCAGAACTTTGTCAAGGCGGTAGACGATGTCAGCTTTACTCTAGAGCAAGGTAAGGTACTCGTGCTAGCCGGCGAATCCGGATCAGGCAAGAGTACTGTTGCAAGGCTAGTCATGAGGGCAACAGACCCTGACGAAGGCTCGATATTTTTTGAAGGAAGAGATGTCACGCATTATACCGGCCGCCAGCTGAAGGAGTTCCGCGCCGCAGTTCACATGGTCTACCAAGACCCATATGCATCACTGAACCCTCGCATGAAGATAATTGACATAGTCATGGAGCCACTCCAAATACACGATAGGACAAGTCCGAGGGAGAATAGGATAGAAAAGGTTCTTGCAGCGCTACGTGAGGTCAGGCTTGTGCCGGCTGAACAGATCGCCAGTAGGTTTCCGCACGAACTATCAGGTGGACAGCGACAAAGAGTTGCGATAGCAAGAGCACTAGTTGTCCGGCCGAGGATAATAGTAGCTGACGAACCTGTATCGATGCTCGACGTATCTGTTAGGGGGGAGATCCTTGGTTTGATGCAGAGTTTGAAGGAAAAGTTCAACATTTCCTACATATACATAACGCACGATCTATCAACTGCCCGCTATGTCGGTGACAACTTGGCTATCATGCGTTATGGCAAGATCGTCGAGATGGGGCCAATTGACAGGGTACTATCCGACCCATATCATGTGTACACTAAAGAGCTAATAGGCGCAATACCCGAAATAGATGTCTGAATCAAGATCCGTATGAAAAACATATTACCACGGATCCTCCCCTGATCTTAGTGCAGAAAGCACCTATACTATTTGCCTTGCAAATTCTACTCCTATTTTCGGCTTTTCTTACAATTCTGCCGGTATCAGGCCAAGTCGAAAGAGGCTCCTATATAGATACTATAAGGTTCATTCATCGTGAAGATGAGAATCTAGCTCTCGAGGAAGTGCGGTCCGGCTCACTTGATGCATATTATTTCAGGATGCCGCTTGAAGCCGCAGCTGACGCTGCGCAAGACAGCAAGTTAAAAGTCTATGATAGATCGGCCGGCTCTATGGGACTACTTGTCAACCCGGCTCCATCCGGCGATGCTAGCAAAATCAATCCATTCGAATTCAGGCAGGTCAGATCTGCGCTCAACTATCTTATAGACCGCGAATTCATAGTCAATGAGATTTTGAGGGGCTATGGCAGCCCACTTGCAGACCCATTTGGTATCTATTCACCAGAATACCTGAATGTCATCGATATAGTAGAGTCGTTTGGTTTTCGCCACAACCCTGCAGCTGCCGATCGCCTAATTTCTGAATCATTGACGAGCGCTGGCGCTTCAAAAGATAGTAACGGCAAATGGGAATACAAAGGAAGCCCGGTTACAGTTAGAATCTTGATACGACAGGACGACGCACCGCGAAAATCCATGGGTGAAGAGCTTGCCTCGCAGCTAGAGAAAACCGGCTTTGCTGTCGTAAAGGAATATGGAGACCTTAACAAGGCTAACTCTGTTGTCTACGGTTCGGACCCTCAGGAATTACAATGGCATCTTTATACTGAAGGGTTCGCGGGCACTTCAGTATTTGTCAAATACAACCCTGTTGTACCAGCTCAGATGTTCGGGCCGTGGTTTGGCAGGATGCCCGGTAATCAGAATCCTGAATTTTGGAACTACCAGAACGCTACTTTGGATCAGATAACACAGAGCATACTATACTTCAATTTCACATCAGAGCAGGAAAGAAACGAACTCGTAAGGCAAGCAGTAAAGATGGGGATTCAAGAATCGGTTAGGATTTTCGTCGCTCAGAAGACAGATCCGTTTGTTGCTTCTTCCAAAATCGATGGTCTCGTAAACGACTTTGGAGCGGGGATTACTAGCAAGTACTCAATGTTGAATGCCAGATCGACTGAGGGAAAGAATACCCTCAATATTGGAGTTAAGCAGATCCACCAAGGGTCATGGAATAGCATAGCTGGGCTGAACGACGTTTACAGCAGAGACATCTACACGTTAATAGCGGACACAGCCACATTTCGAAATCCATACACCGGAGACATAATACCGCTAAGAACAAACTGGACAGGCATCGCAACAGCAGGCCCATTGGATAGCCTGAAGGTCCCTGATGATGCGGTAATATGGAACGCTTCCCAACAGCAATGGGTCGAGGTAGGACAGGGCAACAATGCCACCAGCATGGTATCTTTCAAGCCGGTTTATTCAAATTGGCATCACAGCATACCAATGGATATTTCAGATTTTATCTTCGCTCAGTATTTCTTTTACGAATGGGGAACCGACCTGGGAGAAAATGATGCGACAACCGATCCGGAATACACACCGCAAGCAGCAGTTGCGATCCCACTTTCCAAAGGATTCAAGGTTGTGAGTCCAGATGAAATCGAATCTTACATCGACATCTGGCACTACGACAAGACAGAAATCGCGGACTCTGGTGTCTTCTTTCCAAATGAGCCTTGGGAGATAACTGCAGCATCTGAACGCCTTGTGATGGCAGGGAAGCTCGCATATTCAAGAAGTCAGGCCACTGTAGAAAACGTTGAATGGCTCGATCCTATAGTTCCTGACCATTCCCAGATGATAATGGAGGAGCTGGAAAAGATGAATAACGAAGGCTATGTGCCTACAGCGCTCAAAGATCTCGTAACTGTTGAAGATGCGAGAAATCGCTATGATGCATCCATAAAATGGATTGGAGCGCACAAGCACGCTGTAATTAGTAATGGTGCATTCTATGTTGACAGTTACAATATTGGAGGAAAGATCATTACTGTCAAGGCTTTCAGGGATAGCTCCTATCCTTTTGAAGTCGGCCACTGGTCAATGTATGAAAAACCCAAACTCGCTGACATTACCAAAGTCGATATTCCAATGTCTTTGTCAATAGGGAATAACCCCATCCCGAGGTCCGTGTTCATAGGCGAATCTGCAACAATTGGACTCAACATTAGTATTGATGGTCAACCCAGCAACGATGCAATAATTGACTTCTTTGTATTGGACAAGGATGGTCAGGTAGTTACCAGTGGCGAGGCCATCCACACCGACGTCAGCGGTGAATATAGAATCGAACTGTCAAAAGAGGAAACATCAAATCTATCGCATGGCCCAAACCAGCTAAGGATATTTGCCAATAGCATCCATGCCTTTCGTCCTGACATCTCAGAGAGGACCATACTCGCCTCCGAACGACTCAGCAACTAGGGATACCTAGAGCTGTTATGGTAATTTGAATAGGAGGATTTTAATAGAAAACAGTCCCACGTAACGGTGATAAGCTTGGGGGGCTTTGGGCGTTTCGTGGCAAAGCGTAGCATAAACATGATAATAGTTTTGTTTGCGACCCTTGTCCTTACGATTTCCCTCTTGGGTCCCACTATGGATAAGATACTTGTAGAAGCCATTAATTTCAATGTGGTGGAGCAGATAACTATTAAGGAGCTCGAGTTCCAGACTGCAGACGACCGCCAAAAATACATTGACGACCAGGTCGCGCTTCAGACATCGACACTGGGTCTTGACGAACCATGGTATTCTCCAAAACGCTTTACCAATACCGTTCTGAAAGTAATGGTACTTGACCTTGGTCGCTCGAACTATCTAACAAGTGACAGCGGATCTTCGAATGTCCGTGACATCATCCTTGAAAAGTTGCCCAGGACCCTACTGCTCTTTTCAAGCTCGACTTTAATCATCACAATGATAGGACTTTATTTAGGCGCTTTTGTGGCGAACCGATCAGGCTCAGTTTGGGACCGACTCAATTCTTCATTCGCAGTATTCAGTGGAAGCTTTCCAATATGGTGGGTTGGTATGCTAATGATCTTTGCATTTGCATTTACATACCATATCTTTCCGCCCAATTCTACCCCCGAGACTTCCCCGTCCGATCCATTCTATGCGCTTGACCTGCTTTACCACATGTCACTCCCCCTGATAACGATCGTTCTTGTCGGATTTGGGGCCTGGGCATACATGGTGCGGTATTTTGTCGTTGGTGTCTTGAGTGAAGACTATATCGCAGCCAAGAGGACAATAGGCGTACCAGAAAAGAGGATTGTCTATTCTCATGCCCTTAAAAATGCCGCTCCTCCAATTGTCACAGTGATTGCCCTAAGCCTTGCCGCCTCATTTGGTGGTGCAATAACTGTCGAGGCCGTCTTTGGATGGCCAGGCATGGGTCAATTATATTACGCGGCCATCGGCTTTCTGGACATCCCGATAATAATCGGGCTTACTTACATATCTACAGTAATTTTCATCATAACAGTATTCATCACAGATATCACGTATGCCTACCTTGATCCGAGGGTAAAAGTGGCATGACGACTGCTGCGAAAGTACTTTCGAGGCGCGATGTTGTCAAACAGTTTAAGCGCTCAAAAAGCGGTCTAGCAGGTATTGCAATACTTCTTGGGCTACTTGTAATGACAATCTACTCTGTTGCAGCTATCCCTCTAGAGTCCTACAGGAATTGGAACAGCCCCGCTTACTGGGTAGATCTTCCAAAAGCGGCCGCCCCGGCATGGACAAACTTCGGTTTTGGACCAAAGATCCCGGAGCACACTGTTCAACACATGAAAGACGCTACGGTGTCAACTATTACAGAAGGTCCGCTTCGCGCCGAAGTTCATTCATACACTCTTGACTTCAACTACGACTTTTATCCAAGCGACTTTATGTTGCTCTATGCTGTAAGGTATGGCGATACTCAACCCATTCTTCAAGTAGACGTTGTAAGGCCGGATGGGCAGGAATTCATGATTTACTTTGCGTCGCTTCCTACTTCACAGCAAGAATCTAACGAGTTTTCCGGTAGGGTTTTTTCCACTGACAGGTCTATTGCGGAAAATCTCCGTGATTACGCTAACCTCTTCTCATACAAGCAGGATCCTTCCAGGCCTCAAGTAATGATCTTCTCTGACGCACAGGAAAATAAGATCCTAAAAGGGGAATATACTATTCGCGAGACGTTTTACGTTTTTAACGATATGGATTCCGTGCAAGATTCTGGGGTGATACTTGGCGGCAGAGTCTTTGGGTTGATGGGCACCGACGAAATGCGCCGCGATTTGGCTATTGGTATACTCTGGGGGGCGCCCGTGGCGCTTTTCATAGGCCTAACGGTAGCTTTAGCTTCTGTTCTTATTGGCCTAATATATGGCGTATTTGCCGGCTATAAGGGCAGGCGCACTGATGAGGGTCTAATGCGAATCAACGACGTTTTCTACTCTTTACCTGCTCTGCCGCTCCTGGTAATCCTGTCGGTTACTGTCGGCCGCAGCATATTTCTGATCACAGGGTTTCTTGTTATTTTCGGCTGGGTAGGAATGGCCAAGGTTAGCAGGAGCCTCGCATTGCAGCTGAAGAATATGCAGTACGTTGAAGCATCAAAATTAATGGGCCAGTCAGACACAAAGATAATCTTTAAACACATTATACCTCAGTTGATCCCATTAACTTTTGCCAGCATTGCCATAGCAGTCCCGGGCGCGATTCTTGGGGAGGCAGCGCTCTCTTTTCTCGGTTTAGGTGACCCATCAATCCCGACATGGGGCCAGATCCTGCACGAGGCGAATTCTGCAGGTGCTGCGTCTACAGGGCTTTGGTGGTGGATCGTGCCGCCCGGTCTAATGATTGCGATCACCGGTCTTTCATTTGCACTCGTCGGAAATGCACTTGACGCAATTGTAAATCCGAGATCAAGAAGGATATGATGGATGCCTCAGGACTCATAATCTTCATCAAATGATGTCAGCCGGCTCTTCCTTCACCTCATCAGCATCCAGAAAACGATCAACGGTTCTATTGTATGAACTTTTAGCTCTTGACCCTGACTATCTTGATCCTGTCAAGGACCTTCCAGTACTCGACCTCGCGGCCCTGTATGTCGCCCTGCGCTAGTTTCTCCTTGATCTCGTCTTCCACTGAAGAGGTTTCAAACGTCTCAAACGTCTCGAGGTCCATTATCTGGAGGGTGTCGCCCTGCTTTGAAATGATCTGCCCGCTTCGCTTGTCTATCAGCGGCACTTCCACTTTGGCTGAAACGGGGCCTACGAAGGGATGGGGTCTGCCATCAAAGACTCCGACTGCTGTGATCCTTGCTTTGGCGGATCCGTGCTTGCCCGGCTTGCTGTGGTCGTACGAAACAATCCTACACGGCTCGCCGTCGACTACAATGTATGAACCAATTTTGAGTGCGCCAAGATCCATCGGCTTGCTCATGAATTAAAGGCTAAAGAAAAAGAAGCATATTTAACGTTTCTGATTACTTCAACTTTTCAAGGATGGAGAAGCTGACAAGGTTGTTGAGCGCGATGCCCTTCCTTGCCACGTCGCGCCTTGTGCGCTCGCAGTATTTCTGGTCGGTCTGGTGCGTAGCTTCGCCCTCGACCTCGAGTATCACCAGGTTCTTGGAATATGGAAAGGTGAACTTTGGCTGCTCGGCAGCCAGGAGCTGCATCTGCGCGAGGCTTGCTTTCTTTACTTTTTCGCGCCGGGCAATCGCGTTTGCAAGGTCGCTTATCGCCGGGTCGCCGCTCGTGTATTTCGTGAAGTAGAGCGAAACATAGTTGAGCTTGTCCCCGTTCCGCTCAAAAAGCGGGCTTGAAAAGCTGAACATGAAAGACAGCCTGTCCATGTTGTATTTCTTGATGTCGTCTAGGATGCCAGTCATGTCACTGAAAGATGCCAGTGTGTAGTGGTTAGCCTTGTTTGGAAAGTACGGAACACTTTCGTCGGAAAATGTTGCAGTGACAAAGTAAATGTCGACGACGTTATCGTTCTTTTCCCAGTTTTCGATCAGAGAACTTGACTGTTTATCGTGTGGAGTGCACACATAGCCGTGTATGTCCTCTCCGCCTGTCCCCGCCAATCCTACACAAAGGTATTTCGGGAAGTATTTATCCTCTTAGGTAAATGTCGATAGTAGGGCCCCTCCAGCTACATCGAGGGTCCCATCCACCCGAGCCTTCTAAAGTAGAATACCATGAGTAGGGCAGAAATAGAAGATATTATTAGAACGAAGATCAGAGTTGTATAGGGTCCGAGTTGTTCCCATGGCCCCGTCACAATTCCACCCGGAATGTTGACGTTCATGCCATAAAATCCGGAAATAACCGTGGCCGGGATTGACAGAGTGAATAGGATGGTGAGCACGGCCAATATCTTGTTCGTCTTTTCTTGGCTAAGCATGTAATCAGTGTCCTTGTAAATTTCTACAGTCTCTTTTGCCTCTTCAAGCGCTTCGTACACCTTTTCGATGTGGTCCAGCACGTCTTTGAAGTATAGCGACATCTCTTCCTTTGAAAAGCGCTGGATGTCCTTTGACAGGTCGACCACCGTCCTTCTGAGCGGTATCACGATCCTGCGGAGTGTAGTTATCTCCCGTCGCAACAGCGAGATTTGGCGCGGAATTGATATTCGCTCGTCAAATACACTGTCCTCTATGTCATCGATGTTGCCTACCACCTTCATCAGGACGTGCAGCAGGTCGTCTACCATGGTGTCGATTATCTTGTGTAGCAGGTATCCTGAAGACTTGCCCATAATCGCCTGTCTCTGCTTTTCGTCGTTTCTACACATGTTGAACAGCTCGTCAATTGGCTTCAAATCGCCTTGGTGTATGGTCACGAGGTACTCAGCACCCATAAAGATTGCAAGCTGGCTGAAGAGAAAGCCCTTCTCCTTGTCAGGCGTTGGAAAATGTAGAATGATAAAGATATGGTCAGCATACCTGTCGATCTTGGGAATCTGGATCTTTGAGAGGGAGTCTTCGAGGTTGAGCCTCTGGAACGGGAACTTTTGACCGAGCGTGCTCATGTCCGCAAAGGTCGGCTTTTGCGCATTTAGCCACAGCACCCCATCGTTGCTTATTGTCTCAAATCGTCTCTCTATGTCTGACATTTTTTCTCCGTCGACCTGCTTGCTTTGCTTACAGAAGCCGCCGTTATAAAAAAGTGTGTCAGTCAGAATCTGGCCTTCAATTGCTCATAGTCTATTGCTTTTGAGCTGTCCGCGGTGTGCCATTTTGCCGAATCGGTGTGCTCAAGTCTCGACCTGTAGTAGGGCATCAGCGAGTACCCTGCAATGGCCGAGATGGCGCCAAGCGGGTCAATGAGGACATTTTTCAGCGCCTGCGCAACTGCCACGTGGGCCGGCAGATCAATGCGAAGTGGGGACACGCGGTCCTTCATCTGGTTGTGGCCATTGAATGCCCTCATCACCTGTGATGCCAGGTCCTGCATGCTGCTTGCGGGCTTGAAATAAACGATCGCGCCGTCGTTGTAGACGACATGCAGCCCCATTTCAAGGATCTTGCACTGCAGATAAAGATCGATTGCGATCACCTCTGCCGGTATCTGGATCTTTTTTGCAATTTCCGCGTCGATGGCAAGCGCCCTTCCCATTACGGTGTATTGCGACAGCCCCCACAACCTTACAGATCTCAGCCAGTTTGAAATAAACACCGATGCCCTGCCGGCAACGCCGGCGGCCTGGACGGGCTGCGAGTTTGACGCGCATAGAGCTGTATTTTCAGATAGGCGCGACGCAAGCTGCTCCGTGCACGACGGGTGCGGTATTGTGTCCGCGTCATACAGCACAACGACGTCGCCAGAGGCTTTCTGGAAAATTTCATTCCAAGCTGCGGCTGCGCCTCTCCTTGCTTTATGGTGTAAAAGGGTGATGCCAAGTGGCGAGCTCTTGGCAAAGTCGCTCACAAGGTCAGGGGTCCTGTCAGCGGAGTCGTCTGAAACAATCACTTCAGAAATCAGCCGGCGCTGCGCCTCAAGCGAGTGCAGGAGGTTGACTATATTCTGCTCCTCATTGTAGGCCGGGATGCCGACAGTTACTCTGCGCATACCCGTTCAGGCTCTATAATATTTTATGAATTTTGTGGTCGATTCTTCGGGCATTGAAAACATATATTCATAGGCCGCGCGCCAAGCAGTACCAACCCTTGCAGCAGTTCCAACGTGATAATGAGGAAAGGTACCGGGAGATATTTGCCGCCGCAGGTCTGCGCAAGAGCCACCTCATATTCCCGGTGTTTGTTTCAGACCGGCCGGGCAAGATAGACTCGATGCCCGGCATGTCAGTGACGCCAGCTGAAAAAGTGGCGCAGCACGTTCAATCGGCGGTTGACAGCGGCATTTCGTCTTTTATTGTCTTTGGCATACCAAGCAGCAGGGACCCGAAAGGCTTGTCCGCTTCTGACAGGAAAGGAGTGGTGCAGCGGGCGGTGAAGGAGATAAAGTCCGGCTTTGGCAGCTCTGTTAATGTGATGACGGACGTTTGTATTTGTCAATATAACCTTACTGGGCACTGCGGCATAGTCGCTAGGGGCAGGGTAGATAACGACGCCACGCTGCAGGTGCTTGTCGAAATTGCGACAAGCCACGCGGAGGCCGGCGCCGACGTAGTCGCGCCGTCGTCAATGATGGACGGGCAGGTTCGCGCAATCAAGGGCGGGCTTTTCGTCCGCGGCTTGAAAGCAATGATATTTTCCTACTCTGCAAAGCACGCTTCGTCGCTTTACACCCCATTTAGGTCGGCCGCGTTTGCAAAAACAGGATCGCGCCTTGACAAGTCGTCGTACCAGGTGTCGTACGCAAACCCCCGGCAGGTATTGTTAGAAGTAGAGACTGACATCAACGAGGGTGCCGACATGGTCATGATAAAGCCGGCGCTTGCATACCTGGACCTTGTCAGGATGGTAAAGGACAGGTTTAGCTACCCGGTCGCGGTTCAGAACGTCAGCGGCGAATATGCCATGATAAAGGCGGCCGCGATGCGCGGCTGGATAGACGAAGACGAATGGAAGATATCCTCTATCGCGTCGATAAAAAGGGCAGGCGCAGATAGGATAATCTCGTACTTTGCACTCGATATTGCCAAGTATCTCTGACCTGCCATCACAATTATATAGCATTCTAGCGACAAACGGAAATGTCCCGCGGTAGCTCAGCCTGGTAGAGCTTTCGGCTGTAGATGTCGGCTTCTCAGTAGCTGACCGCGTGAAGCAGCCTATCGGGCGCACAATGCAGTAACCGAAGAGTCGCAGGCTCAAACAAAATGGCGAAAAACCGTTTTGGGGCAAATCCTGCCCGCGGGACTTTTTTGGTCTTGCTTATTAGGATGCAAGTGTAAGAATTTTCTCATGCCCAAAATTGAAACCATCAACCCTTCGACCGAGAAGGTCATCGCTACCTACGAGAGCATGAGTCTAGAAGAGGTCAGCAGGAAGGTCAAGGCCGCAAGGGACGCTTTTGCAAAATGGAAACAGCTGGACCTTGCCGAGCGCGCAGAATACATGCGCAGGCTAGGCCGGGTGATGAGGAAAAACCGGGAAGAGTATGCAAGGCTGGTCACAGAAGAGATGGGCAAGCCCATAAGGCAGTCCCTAGCAGA
>DATEUD010000096.1:0-3364 GCA_035283265.1 Nitrososphaera sp. | reverse complement strand
AACCCATTGGGTACTGAGGACTATGCTACGACCACAGGACAAGCTGCAGGATCAAAGGAGTCTCCAATGATTGACTTTGGTGCACTTGCAGTAGAGCTTGACACTGGCGCAGGACTGTATGACGATGTATCATTCGACATTACATTAGATGACGAGACGGTCACAGTTGATTATGAAGAGACATCTGGCACCCTTGAGCTTGACCGTATCTCGTATGGATCGACGAGCTATGTCTACATAACTGTCAACGACCAGGATGCAAATCTCAATCCAACCGAGCGTGACGAATTCACCGTTGACCCCGATGCTGATCCCAATGATGATCTCCTGGAGCTGAACGGTGGAACCTTTGAAGATGCTGTCGTGTTTGAGGAAACCGGCGACAACACTGGAGTCTTTGAAGGAAGATATCGGCTAGGAGTATCTATTGATGCAAACGCCGAAGCGCTTGTCTTAAAGCTGCACGAAAAGGCAAACTATAACGCTGATTTGGATGCACAAGAAAATGACTCGAATGAAACTGATGAAGTTAGTTTCACCATCGGCAATAGCGATGGTACGATAGATGTCGGCAGTGGTGAACAGCAGGTAACGACTTTCGATCCCACCATTGCTACAGACAAGGACTCATATACAGAGGGCGAAACCGTTCAGCTAACTATTACAGACCAGGATGCCAACATTAATTCCGGCCTGGTTGATTCTATCACGGCGACAGTATCGTCTGGTAAGAGCGAGATTGAGGTATCTCCATTAGAAACTTCAGTGAACAGTGGCGTATTTGAGACGAGCTTTATACTCGCATCAGAAACTAACGCCACTGAAGCTATGATCGTTGTAAGCAAAAATGTGACAATCATGTACACCGACGATCGACCGGCAGATTTTTCCGAAAGTGTCGAGGCGGGTAAAAACCCAGAAAAGGACTTTGAGCTTTCAATTGGTGTTCAAATCACGGTCAAAACTGGAATAGAAACTACTGATGTAGCCGCGCCCATCGCAAAGAACATTGCTGGCAGTAGTGGTCCATTTTTGGTTGGTACTTCGCTGGCACTATCGACGTCAGTAACAAACAATAATAATGGCCAGCAGCCATTCGTTGCGCTGATCGAAGTCAGAGACAGCAATGATGTGACGGTGTTCTTGTCTTGGCAGAGCGGGACGCTTGAACCTAGAGGAACTACGGATATCGCAGTCTCCTGGTTGTCTAGCAATGTTGGCACTTATCAAATAAGGACTTTTACAGTATCGAGCATTGGAATCGAAGGAGTGGAGGTGCTATCGCCCGTGGCAATGTCGGATATAATCGTTAGATAGCTGCATTCATCACATTCAGATGAGTTGGGTTCCGAGCATGGTCAGTTCGTGACTTATATTCTGTGCGAGAGAAAACTCAAAGGAAATAGTGCGAGCGTGCATCAAGCGATTGAATAAGACCAATATCTTAATTATCCAGATTCCCATACTATAGGTCAATTTAGATTAATTGGACAAACATCTCGCTAGAGAAGATATTGCGAAAAACGGAGATAGTGATTCTTCTCCAGCCGTCAACGATTCATCAACGGTAGATTTCGATAGCGAGAACGCTGCCCTAAGAATGGCCTATACAGAAGGCCAGAGGATTGCCAAGCTTTCTGTTATTACACTAGTCGCTATTGGAGTTGTTGAACTTGTCATGGGACAAATAAGTGGTAGCATCGTTGCGACTGCTGACGGTATTGATTCTCTCTCAGATGCAATGATTTCTCTGGTTGTTTTTTTCGGATTGCGACTTGCAACCCGCCCTGCGGATAAGAAGTTCCACTTTGGGTATTACAAAGTGGAGAGCTTTGCAGCATTGATTGCGGCGATAGGAATGGTCGCAATTGGAGTTTTCATTATATTTCAATCCTACCAGGCGCTAATGAATCCGCATGAAATTAAACATCCCGTTTGGACGATGGTCGTCTTGGCTGCTGCCGGTGCAGTATCATTGCACAGGGCATTTCAGATGCGGAAGATAGCCAAGAAATACGATCTACTATCTCTTAAGACTGATGCCAAAAATTCAATAAAAGATGGATCTGCTTCGATTATCGGATTTCTGAGCGTCTTGATAGCCACGCAGTTTGGCTTCTTACAGATGGATGCAATTGGCGGCCTAATTATAGCCGGATACATATTCTCAGTAGCCTATCTTTCCATCAGGCAATCATCTTTAATTCTTGTTGATTCATGGCATAATCCGGCGGTAACAGACAGAATTAGGCACATGATTGAAGATAGGATAAGAATCGACCAACCTGCGATAAAAGTGATTTCCGTGCTACTGCGGCCTGCTGGGATCACAGCACATGCTGAAATTCATGTAGAATTGGACGGAAACAATAGGCTGGCAGATGTTGAGGTACTTTCGCTCAAGATACAGTTGTTGATCCGCTCAAAATTTTCCAATGTTAAACGGGTTACAGTTATTCCACATGCTGCATCCGCCTCCAAGAAATAGCAGGCTATTGGAGATGTATGATGTGTGTAACATGATCATACCTTTGACACCAGACAGTGGACCTTCCTAGTAAGCTCTTGGAAAGCATAGGATCATTAACATATGTTTAAAAAGTCACTTTTCATTATCACACCTGCAAGTGACTATTACAGAAGGAAAGCGTCCATGGGGAAGGTTTGAGCGCTTTACGTTAAACGAGCAGTCCACAGTCAAGCTTGTCTATCTTTGCGGCGATAAACGGCTGTCACTACAATATCATAATAATCGATCAGAGTTTTGGAAAGTCATCAAGGGTCCTGTAAAAGTACAGTTGGGCAATGACATAAAGACATTGCAGCCTGGAGAAACAATAACTA
This sequence comes from Nitrososphaera sp., assembly GCA_035283265.1. Lineage (GTDB taxonomy): Archaea > Thermoproteota > Nitrososphaeria > Nitrososphaerales > Nitrososphaeraceae > Nitrososphaera. The sequence goes on along the minus strand of DATEUD010000096.1, from coordinate 520 downwards.
TACCCAAGAAGGCCATCCATAGACTAATTGGGGCCGGAACAGACGCGATAATATTAGAGATATCGACTGGCGAATTTGATGAAAGTGACATTACGAGATTGGAAGACGATTACAACAGAGCAAAAGATTAGAGCCCCTCCTTTACATCATGATCCTTTTACATTATCTAACGCAATATCAGCTCTGAGACGTATAGCCTTATTGCCAAGAGATCATCAGCGTTAGTTCCTAATGAAAAAAGATACAAGAGCTAGTGGATCTCGAAATCGAGACCATTGCAAGCGTCGCCAGTGTTATTGCTGCACTTACCTTCCTCGCATGTTTTTCTAGCACATTACTCCAGCGAAACACTACAGGATATCAAAGATAGGTCACAGAAAGAATGATGATTCCGTTTTTCCACCAGTAATCTTGATTCAGAAATTGATCACACATCTACAGGTTTATTGGTACGGCTGCAACAAAACAATTATTCTTGGATAACACATGCTCCTTCTGGCGTCATGGCGAACCTGAATAT
>DATEUD010000095.1:0-17037 GCA_035283265.1 Nitrososphaera sp. | reverse complement strand
CAAGGTCGCGCTGCACTTCCCTAACGCCCATGGGCTCCTTCTTTCTCACCATGTGCATGTACACCTGCAGGGTCTTGCCCTTCAGCTGGTCTTCAATAGGCGGCTTCTTGCTGTCGTCTGAAGGCGTCTCGATGTCCCGGGTCAATTCAGCTGGTCACCAATATGCAATTTTACTATAAAACATATTGCAATTTCTCTCCATAAATATTGTGGCGCCGCTGACCAGACTCGAACTGGTGACCCACTGGTTAACAGCCAGTTGAGCTTCAAAGCACAATGTCGCGCTAGGAATTTGCTCTACCATGCTGAGCTACAGCGGCGCATTGTTACAGCAAATCCGAGCACAAAATAAATCTTTGGGCCTACTGGGCGCCTTCTTCGCGAGAGTAGACGTACAACCCGTCCAGAAACACGCGCTGGTCCTTGTCCTTTATCCGAGTAGACAATTCTACGTTGGCAGCAGTCTGCGAAACGTCTTCAAGGCTCGGGCCCTGAACCACGACGTCCTCTCCCACCACGTTGACCTTGGTGGCGTCGCCAACTATCCGGGAAACCCTCGGGGACCTTTCACCAAAAAAGTTCTCCACCTGGATCTCTTTGCCCTTTATCTTGACAGAAATCGGAAAATGCGCAAATATAATCTTGAGCTTGTACGTGTAGCCTTTTTCGACGCCTTTTACCATGCTCTCGATTATGCTGCGCGCTGTGTGCGTCACAGCAAGATCGCGCTTGCGCTTGCCGTAGGGCTTGATCGTTATCTTGTTACCATCAACTGTTATAGTGGCAGGAAGTCTTGTAAAGTCCTTCTTCACCGTGCCAAGCTTGCCCCTTACGGAAAGCGTGTTGCCTTCCTTTGCAACCTTGACGCTGGCCGGCGCTTCCACTTCTGCCACAATAGCCTGATCAGTAGACGTAGCCAACTAAAACTCCTCCAAGTCTTTCTGAAACCGCTTCGTGGTGAGACATTACCCCCTTGCTTGTTGACACGAGCAGTATGCCCATGCTATAAGCCGGCAGGAATTGCCGCTCCCATCCAAAGTAGGCGTCTTTTTTGACTGAAAAGCGCGGCGTGATGATGCCGCACTTGTTTATCTTGGCCATTAGCTGAATCCGGAACTTGCCTACTCTGCCGTCATCGACTTGCTCAAATTCTCCAATGTAGCGGTGCTTTTGCAGCACGCGCAGAACTTCGCTGGAGAACTTGCTTGCAGGTACGACGACGCATTCCCTCTTTCTTCTAGACTCGTTGTTGTAAATGGTTGTAAAGAGGTTTGACAGGACGTTTAGCGCTGGCATTTCCATTCACCTATTCGTATTTCACGAATCCTATGCTGTTGGCGACTTCCCTGAAGCACTGCCTGCAAAGCATCAAGTTATAACTGCGGATGAGACCGTTATATGAACCGCACCTTTTGCACCATCTTGTGCCCCTGCCGTGAGCAAGTTTCTTTCTTCCGGTCACTTCGTATTCTCTTGGCTTTGGCATTTATTCCACCCCTGCCCCGTATTCCTGCTTGAAGAACTCGATCGCGTCGTCCTTGTTTATCCTGTGGGACTTGCCGATTTTTGCGCTCTTTCTGCTCTTCCTTGCGATCCTGTATCCAGGCCTACTGAGCACGACGTTGACATCCATGCCAAAGATCCCGATGTCGGGGTTGTACTTTGTCCCGGGGATGTCGATATGCTCGTGTATTCCAAGCGAAATGTTGCCGTAATTGTCAAACGATGACATCTTGAGCATGTTCTTTTTGGCCGCAATGACGCGCTTCAAGAAATCGATCGCCGGGTCCCTCCTCAGGGTCACGACTGCCCCTATCGGCTCGCCCTTGTGGATGCCAAAGTCCCTGACGGTCTTTTTGGCGCCGCGGACTGCCGACTGCTGGCCTGTCAATTCAAGCAGCGCCTTCTTTGCCTTTTCTATCGGCTCGCCGGACTTGCCGACTCCGATGTTTATCACTACTTTGTCTACGCTTATCTTTTTCATGTCTTGTAGTTGTAGCTCGCTCAATCTAGTTCACCTTCATCACTGGCTTGTCCTTCCCGACAACCATAACCATTTCAACTGGAAGTTCAACTGACTTGTTCTCGAACGACACAAGCGCCCTCTTTGGAAGCGAGAATATGCCGTCCTGGATGTCCTCTATTTTGCCTACCTTGCCGGCACTCTCGCCGGTAATAATGAGCGCGGTTGAGCCCTTTTCAAAAGCGATGTGGCTCTTCACCTGAACCTTTGGCAGGTCAATTACGCACGTATCGCCCACCTTGAACTTCTGGTCACTTATCAGGGTCTTGCCGTCGTGGAATCCGTACTGGATCTTCTTTCCTTTGATTGTCGTCTTGCTTGTAACCCTGACCAGCTTTATTCCTTTTTCAGAATCTTCAATTGCAGTGGAAGTCAATAGCGCCGAATCCTTCGGGACCATGCGCTGAGACTGACCTGTTGCAAGCTCTATTACGTCCATAAGCCCTATTGCAAGGTTGGAGTCGTACCTTATTACGCCATCAACTTTGATCTTGCCAGCGTTCAAGATTCGCTCGACCTCATGCATCGTCCTTGCTATCTTGAGCACGTCGCGGAGAACCATTCCAAGCGGGTACGCCCTGTGTTTTGGATGGGGCCCGGGCTTGACTCTCATGACAAATTGGCTCTCCTTCCTCTTGATGACCCAGAACGTCGGCGCCAGCTGCCGCTTTACTCTGGTGTCGCCGCCTTTCTTGCCCATTATTCACTTGCCTCCTTTTTCTCTTCCTTCTCTGCTTTTTCTTCCCTCCTTTCAGCTGCCTCTGGCTTGCCGCCGCCCTGCAGCTTGCTTGATCTGCCCCTGTCTTCGAGGTTCAGGCCGGTTATCTTGACGTTTGAAGAGTGAATCGGAACCTTGACCTGCCCTCCACGGATCTTTTCCCTCTGCATGCCTTCGATGTGGAGCGTTCCACGCTCTGTATCCACGTCTTCCACCTTGCCTCCGCGCCCCTTGTACTCGCCGCGGACTACCATGACCGAATCGCCCTTTACTACGCGCACGGTATTCTTATTGTATTGTTCCCGCAGTTCGTTTGCAAGCATCGCGCCGAGCATCTTGTCGAGCTGGTGCTTTGAAGCGTGGATGAGTTTCGGATTAATGTCTGCCATAATTTTCACTCATACTATCATTCCGGCCAAGTTGGCTATCCTTGGCCATTTTTCGGCTGCTTCTGCTGCCACCGGCCCCTTGATGTCCGTGCCCTTGATCTCGCCTTCTGGCGTTACGAGCACTGCAGCGTTATCCTCGAATGAGACCCTCACGCCGTTGAGCCTCCTTATCGGGTATTTCTGCCTGACAATTACTGCGCCGAAAACCTGCTTGCGAAGTTCCGCCGGGCCTTTCTTGACCGTGACCGTAACGAAATCTCCAACTGCTGCTGACGGCATCCTGGAGTGCCTGCCCTTCCATCTATTCACCATAGCAATGCGCAGGACCTTGGCGCCGGTGTTGTCCGCGCATACAAGCTCCGCAGTGACTGGGAGAACTCTTGTAATGTACGGGCGAAACTCTTCGACGCCCTTCGCCGAAACTGCCCTTGACTTAGTTCCCGCCGCCATCCTTGTTGTTCACCTCTATCACTACGAACGAAATCGTTTTTGAAAGTGGCCTGCACTCTGCAATCCTGACTTCATCGCCTTCCTTGACATCGACGCAGTGTGGAAGGTATGCGTGCACCTTTGACCTGCTCCTCTGGTACCTCTTGAACTTTGGCGTAGGACGCGGGTATTCCCTCGACACGACAATCATCTTGGGCGCCTTGGCGCTTGACACAATCCCTGTCAGCAGCTTGCCCCTCACAGAGAGCGTGCCGTGGAACGGGCATAGCTCGTCCTCGCATGTTTTGCGCGGGGAAACAACTGAAACGCCGATATTTCTAACCATAAATCATCACTAATTAATTAATCGCGATATACGATCCTCAGGTCTTCCTATCATCGAAGAACCACTTATAAAGCAAACGCCAGAGTGTGTTTTGATCTCAATCTTTTTCGCTACCTTTTTCGCTATTTGTTTTACTGCAGAATCAGTCCTTATTGATATCATGTTTTTAGTTTCAAAGACTATTGTACCGCTGACGCCCACAAGCGTCGGATCTGCCGATTCGACTATCCTTGCTCCAAGGCCGATGATCTCGTGCACAAGCACGTTTTCGGGGCTTGTCATTTCTTGACCTTCCTTTCGTTAAGCAGAGTAATCATGCGCGCAATGTCTCGCCTGAGCCACTTAATGTGACCTGTCTGCTTCTTGAGCGTTCCCTTTGACTTTTCCAGCTTTAGCTTCGCAAGGTCTGCCTTTAATTCTGCGAGCTTGTCGGCCAGGTCCTTGTCGTTCATTTCGCGCAGAGTCTTTACCTTAAGCCTGGCCATCTTGTTTGCCTCCTTGTGGTTGTTCAACTGCTGCTGCGCCGACCGATCCATCTGAAGTTGGTGGGGAAGCAGCTGCAGCCTGCACGCCTGCGCCTGCAGATCCATTCTTTAATTCAAATTCCTGTGGTAGTGCCACCCTTGACGCAATCCTCAGCTGGATGCCCATGAGTCCCATCTTTGTCAACACATGAGACACGCCGGTAGTAACAATGTGGCCGGCCATGTCGCCACTCTTTGGCACCACTCCTATTGTGTGCTTTTCAAAGTGGGCGCGCTCTGTGCGGAGCTTGCCGGAAATCACGACTTCGACTCCCAGCGCGCCAGAATTCATTATTGTGTTGAGGGACCACATGGCTGCGCGCCGGAACGCGGTGCCGCGCTCGATAAGCTGCGAAATCCTGTTAGACATGATGTGGGGATTCAGTTCCGGCTGGGTAACTTCAAGAACAGAAATCTGCGGGTTCTGGAGGCCGAACTTTTGCTCGAGTTTTGCCATTAGGTCCTTGATGCCCGTTCCTTTCCTTCCAATCACCAGGCCCGGTCTTGTGACGTAGACCGTTATTCTCGCGCCTACCGGCGTTTTTTGCACTTCGACTCCGCCATAGCCGGCGTCCTTAAGAGAGGTGGCAAGGAACTCGTTGAGCTCCATGTTGCGGAAGTTGTTCTTGATTACGTTCCTGATTGCGCTCATTGCTCTTCGCCTCTTGCCTCTTGTGCGACAAGCTCGACGTGAACCAGAGTGTCATACTTCGGGCTCGACCTTCCCATTGCGCGGGGCTGGAACCGCTCGAGCTTAGTGCCCTTGTGCACCGCGGCGCTCACAATGCGCAGCTTGTCAAGGTCCATGCCTTTGTACTCTGCGTTTGATTCAAGGTTGTCTAAAAGTTTCAAAAATTCGCCGGCCGCCTTTTCCGGGAACCTGCCGGCAAAAAATCCGTCGCGGATGTTTGACCTGTGCGCCACTTCCATGTTGTAGCGCCTGTACGGGACGGCCTCCTTGCGGGCGATGACGTTTTCAAGGAACTCCCGTGCCTTTTCTATCGACATACCCTTGATGGCGACTGCGATCTCGCGCGAGTGCTTGTGCGAAATGTCCTTCTCTCTGATGGCAGCGCGAACGTGCTTTGTTTTGTCGTAATCTTGAAAAGCGTAACCAAATTGTGGCATGGCAATCACTTCAATGGTACGTATAGGCTCGACCTCGAAGCGCCGACACCTGGCGCGCCGTGCTGCACGCGCTTGTTGGTTATTGCGTATTCGCCGAGGTAGTGTCCAATCATTTCCGGCTTGATGCTGACCTGTGTGAACTCTTTGCCGTTGTGAACGTGAATAGTGAGACCGACCATGTCAGGAAGGATAATCATGTCGCGGGTGTGCGTCCTCAAGTTGCCCTTCAGCTTGCCCTCTCTGGCGAGCTTTACCTTCTCGCGCAGCTTCCTCTTGTCGTCATTCATATAAGTGCTGACGCGCTTGTCAAGCGACCTGCGCTGCCGTGCATTGAGCAGTGGCAGCAGGTTCTCTATCGATAGCGACTGCAGCTGTTCAGGAGTGTAACCTTTGAACTTGAATTCACGTACCAACTATATCATTCACTCCTAGTTCGACAGACCACTTTTAAATCTAACGAGAAAATCATGCCGTTACACCAGTCCAAGCTTAGTTGCGAGCTCCCTTGCCCCTTCCGGAGCCTTGAACCGGACAAACGCCTTTTTGCCGCGGATCGTCCTTGCGGTGTTAACGTCAGTCGGTTCAGCTTCGTAGAGGATCTGGATGGCTGCCTTTATCTCCTTCTTGCTGGCCTTTTCTGACACAATGAACGCCAGCTTGTTCTCCTTTTCTATCTGGTTGAACGTCTTTTCAGTGACATAGGGCGCAACTATCAGGGCCGTCGCCTCTTCGGCAGTCATGCCACTTGCCGCCGCTGCTGTCGCAGTTTCGTCCTTCTTTGCCGCGGCTGGCTTTTCCTTCTTTGGTTCTGCCGCTGCAGCTGACTTTATTGGTGTTTCCTTGCTCACTTGTTGATCAGCTCCACTACTTTGTGCATCGGCGCTTGCAGGCTCTTCAGCTGGTCTATTGCATTTTGGGAAAAAATAGTCAGCCTTATTGGCTTTGAGCCTGGCGCAAGGTCAATTACGCTCATGTCCTTGGCGCGCTTTACGTCGACACCTGATATGGACTGCGAAAGCGTGACCAGTTTAGAATCGTTACCGACAACAATGAGGGCGCTGATGCCAGACCTTGCCTTCCTACCCCTGCGCCTTGCGGTGCCTGACTGGGCTTTTCGCGTCAAGTTTGCTCTTACAACGTCGTCGCCAATTCCAAGGTCGACCAGCGCCTTTTTCAGGTCTTTTGTCTTGGCTATTGATTCAATGTCGTTTGAAACGATGAGTGGAAGCTTTACCTTGTCGCCTATCTTGTGGCCGCGCCTCTGCACTAGCTCCTTCCTAGCAGTCGCCGCTATCGCGGAGCAAAGCCCCAACTGCTTTTCCTTGTGGTTGATTTTCTTGTAGATTATCTTCCACGACTCTGGCGGGTGTGCAACCCTGCCGTGCCTGACGCCTGCCACGCTTGCCGCCTGACCCGCCCTCGGGAAACCTTCGCCCCGGGCCCTCGCAAGCCTTGCGATGCCAAGGCCTGTATTGCGCGATTCTGCGCTCACCATTTCGCCTGCAGCTGGATAGCGACCCTGCTTCTGGTACGAGTGAGACAGCAGGTTCACGTAGACTTTGTGGATTACTTCTGGGCGGTAAGGAGTGTCAAATACGACAGGCAGCTCGATCTCGCCAGCGTCCTTGCCTGTTGTCGCAATGACTTTAGCCTTCATTACTCGACGACAACCTCTAGGACCTTTGGCTCTAGCACCTTCTTGGAGACGTTGCGTATCGGGTGCCTCATCTTCACCAGCCGCTTTGGAACGCCGGGGACCGAGCCCCTGACGATAATATAGTCACCCTTGACGAGTCCAAAGTGCTTGAAGCCTCCTGTCGGATTTATAGAATTCTGACCGTCCTTTTCAGTGTTTGACATGACTAGTATGCGCTTGTTGTATTCGGTCCGCTGGTGGAATCCATGTTGACCCTGTCTTGCGACTGTGTACATGACGACCGCGGGCGAGATCGGGCCGAGAGTACCGACAGCGCGGACGCTCTTTCTTGACTTGTGCTGCTTTCTCTTTATCCCGAACCTTGTGACCGGGCCTTCAATGCCCTTTCCGCGGGTGATTCCGAAAACGTCGACATTCTGGCCGATCTGGAAAATGTCGCCTGCCTTGACTTCCCTGCCAAGGACGCCTTTCACGTAATCGTACTGCGACTTTGCGTCCTTGCCGGAAACTGCCATTTCAAAAACAAACGGGGTCTTTTGAGAAAGGCCGATGGAATTTGGAGAAATTGCGACTATTGCCATGATTGCGCTTGCGTTGCCAAGCATGCCTTCCGCCTTTGCGAGGGCTTCGTCGCTGGTCTTGGCGGTGGCGGTGATGTGGCCCAACTTGCGCGGCAGCTCTTTTGGAATGTCCTTGGCGTAAACGTCAAAAATTGCGTGCTGGCCGTAAAGGTCCTTCTTGTAGCCGCGGATGCCGATCACCCTGACAGGCGGCGTTACGATCACAGTCGCCGGATTGAGCAGCTGCTTGCCAAAGTTCGGAGTTTTTTCCCTGTCGTCAATTGTTAAGACATGAATGCCACCAACCTTGAAACCTGCAAATCCTGAGAGAGAACCCCTTTCTGCTGCGAGCTGAGGCCACGTTCTAATTCTTGCTTCGAGGCTCTTGGCTCTTGCCCTTGGTCTAAAGGCAATACTACCCCTTCTTGGGGCACTATACTTGCGATGACCCATTGATACTGCAAGACTCTGCCAGTCCCTTTAATAAGTTATTTGAAGCGTGAAGCGCGATCGCTTGGCGGCAGTGAACTATTTAGAATTGCCAGAGTTCCAAGCACAGCTTCTTCCAGCCTCACGGTCTCCGTACCTTGGTTTGGAAACATATTAACGACAAATTCGTACGGCTTGGCGCTGCCTCCTTCCTCTGCCAGGATGTCGTGCACGCCGTGCTTGGGCGCTCCAAATACAACAAGGATGTCCTGCGAATTCTTGGCGCGCTCTGCAAGCTTGGATTCAATATTTTTGAAGTAGCTGCCCTTCCTTGACGTGATGATGATTTCGGCGTTTTCCGCGCCCGCAAGAAGCTTGCCAAGTGACGGAACTTCCTTCACTTCAAAGCCCCAGTACTCGAAAATGTCCTCTTCAGTAGCCTCAATGGCCTTCAGGTGAGGGTACGGCGCGGTGAACTTGACATTCACTTTCTTGCCTTCAAAGCCCTGACCCACGAAGGGAATGAGCGATCCAAGCCCCACCTCGACGAACAGCTGCCCCTTGACCTTGGCGATTACCCCTGTGCGCACGTCGCCGGCCTTGACCTTTTTGATGTCTTCTGGCGGTCTGTGGTGCGGAGCTTTGATCGGGTGCAGTATGCCGGCGTATTCCAGCTGGTGCATCCGCAGGTACAGGGCCTTGCGCAGGTACTGCGGCGTATCTAGATAGCGCAGGATCGTCACGAGCAAGTCAGGATCTTCTCTTTCAAATTTCGACAACAAGTCGTGGTAGACGTATATCCTCTTGACACGGAAGATCGAGCAGGCGCGAGCGAACTGGCCTATCTTGATGCTCTTGTCGCGCCTCGTCTGCTCGTCTGAAAGCGACGAGTCCGGTATTGCGACCCAGAGATCATGCATTATTCCTTCAACAGCTCTTCTACTGCGCCTTCCAAAACTCCGTTTGATCCAAAGAACGTGGAGCGAAGAACGCCCTTCCTGTCTACCAGGATGCTCGACGGAGTGCCGCGTAGGGCGTACCCTTCAAAAGTCTTAGCAGTGTATTCCTTTGACCTGAGGTAGTGCTTTACTCTTTCCAACAGCACCTGTCTGTCCTTTTCTGCATAGGATCGGAAATCAGGAATGTTGGCCTCGATAAAGTCCATTATCTTGCTGTCTGTAAGCGAGTCTGACTCTATCTTCAGAAGGTCCATGCCTACTGGAAACGGTATATTATATGGCAGCTTGTTGCCGTCCTTTAGCTGGCCGCACTGAGCTAAGGCCCGGTGCGTCTCGCCGACGACCTCGCCGGTCGTGACTAGCTTTTCCAAGTTCTGAAGGTTGTTCTTGTCAAAATCCTCAAAGGCAGTTGCCATCCCTAGCACTGTCAGCCCCCTGTCCTTGTACTTCTTGTAGATCTCAATTGCCTCCGGGATGCCGTAGAAGAAGCAGCCGGGGCAGTTGACCTGGAAAACCTCTACCAGGATCACGTTGCCCTTTTCCCTGTCGAAGTTGGTCGGCTTGCCCTGAACCCAGCTGGAGACTTCAAGGTTTGGAGCTTTTGAGCCTATTTTTGCCACCATATGATGCAACCAGAATGAGGTTTATTCCTTAAATTAATTTATTGGATAAAGGAAGAAATGGAGGAATCAGGCGCCCCGTTTCGATGTCCTGTCCTTGGCCAATCCAGCGTATCTCTCTATCTCTTCGTCCTCTATCTTGCGCATCGTCTTCGTCTTGTTGTCGATTATGGCCATCTTCAGGTGCCTAGTACCGCTCTTTTCCTCGCTAACAAGGTATATCGATTCAATTGCAACCGCGGCTGCTTCTTCAAGGCTGACTTCTGCCTTGTAGCTCTTTTCAAGGAATTCTGTTACCTGGTCGCTGCCAGCGCCGATTGCCACTGCGTCGTAGCCGATGTACGTGCCGCTTGGGTCTGTCAGGAACAGCTCACCGCCATTCTTGTCTACGCCTGCAAGTATGAGCGCAACTCCAAATGGCCTGACGCCTGCGTATTGGGTAAACTGCTGGGCCATGTCTGCAAGGTTCTTGGCAACGCCCTCGACATCGACTGGCTCGTCGTAGATCAGCCTGTTGCTCTGGGCGAAAAAGCGGGCGTGGTCTACCTGCGTGCGCGCGTCAGGGATATAGCCTGCTGCGGCAACGCCGATGTGATCGTCAACCTGGAAGATCTTTTGGGTTACGTTTGATATCTGGAGCTTTCTTGCCTTTTCTTCCACTGCAAGGATTACTCCGTCTCTGCTCTTGATGCCGATAGCTAGTGTCCCGCGTCGGACGGTTTCAATCGCATATTCCACCTGGTAAAGCCTGCCGTCTGGCGAAAATACGGTAATGGCTCGGTCATAGCCCGCTGCTGCTGGTAACAATTCAATCTACATTTTTTGTAATGTTCCATTTAAGCCTAACTATGAGGGTTATGCCTAAAAGCAATTGCAAGCTTACTATTTAATATCGCTCCATTCAAGGGGTCTCCGTATGATTCAGGACGAAGTGACGTTTTACGGCCACCCAAACGTCCAGTCGCTCCACGGCAAGGCGGTCGAGATAACCAAGGACGACCACCTGACGCTCCGGGGTGACTGCATCATAGGGGTGCGGGCGAGCAAGGCGTGCGCCGACCTTGACGAAATTCTAAAGCGCAGGCTAATTTCAAACGACTCTGTAGTGAAAATAGAGATAATGGTGGACAGCGAGTCATTCGCAATAAACGGCAGGGGAGACGAGCGGTTCACCCTTCAAAATCCCTACGACATCGTGATACGCAAGACGAACTTTGTCTGCCCTCGCACAATGTCAGTCAGGTGTAACAGGGCCTCTTCCGACATGCCAAGAAAGATGGTCAGGATGCTGCAAGACAAGGACGCAAAGGGGATATTGAGGATTACCGTCGAATAGCTGCTTTTTGGGCTACTCTTTTCCCGCAACTATTTCTGCGTATTCTTTTCTATCCATCGCCTTTGCTATGGCCGCATTCAGTATTTCCAGCGCGGCATACTCACGGTAGTGATCGACCTTGCACTGGTTGCAACTATCCTTGCCGGCAAACGACGTGACAAATTTCTTGTCTTCAAGCACACCTTTCAGGACCTTGAGCATCTTTGTGCCGGTGTCGTCGACGATCTTAGTGTGCTTTTCCAGATCCGGCGCGTCGTAGCTGAACGCGCGGAGGGTGGGCGCATAGTACTTCATCACGGCTCCTCTTACCTCGACCATCCTGGTGGCTTCGATCAGGCCTGCGACCTTCAGAGTGTCCAGGTGGTGCCTGATGGTTGTTGTTGCCTTTTTGTAGCCAGAACTGCCAAGCGCCTTGGTGATTTCTTCTGCAGACATTTGCTTGTGGCTCAGGATTTCAAGGATTTTTATCCTGACAGGGTCGTTTAGCGCCTGGGCCGCAATATGTCCAAGCGTGGTAACCCTTTTTATCCTGACATCTTTCTGGAACAGCGTTCCAGCCATTAAGACGTCAAAACTGAACTTGCATAGTAAAAGGCGGCTATCAGATAGTATTGCCCTGGTTGTTAAATGTTCTAACCATTGTCATGGCGTTATGGCACATGTCTATACATACTCATTTTGGCTGTCGCATTATACTATTTATCTTAACGATATGATGAAGACGATAACAGTTTGATAATTATTGCAAACACCTGCCCTGCAGCGCCAGTCTAGGGTCACAGGACCGTTTTGAACGTGTATTCTGGCCAAAAGGGCGCAAAAATAGGTTTGAAATTGAGTTATAACTTGCGGCCGCTTATGCCCTCGTAGGCAAGGATGTATCGCCTGCTCAGCTCGCTTGCCACTTCCGGGCTGACTTTTGGCGATTCGGGCTTTCTGCCCTCACTGGCAAGCCTGTCCACCTTGTCCTTGAACCCTGTCCTGATAAGCCAGTCGCGCAGAAGCTGTTTGTCGTAGCTTTCCTGGATCTTGCCGGGCTGGTAGTCGGTCTTGAGCCACAGCCGGTATTCGTCCGGACCAAGCGAATCGCCAAGCACGATGTCCCCCTTTTCGTCCCTGCCAAATTCGAACTTTACATCTGCGATGATAAAGCCGGCCCGTTCTACAATCTTGCTCATCTTTTCATAGAGCGACATCGAGGTCTTTTCAAGATAGTCATAGTCCCCGCCAGACAGAATGCCGGAGGAGACCACTTGCTCCCTGCGTATCGGCATGTCGTGCTCCTCTGACTTTGTCGTCGGGTCGAAAATGGGACGCGGCAGTCTTGACGCCAGAAGAGGCTTGAAATCGGAAGGCAGGTCCTTCCAGTCCTTGTAGCGCTCCACAAAGCTGCCGTAAAAGTATCCCCTTACCACGCATTCAACAGATATCATTTCAAGTCTACTTACCTGCATCTTGTCCTTGTCGACCACCTTTACCATGTGGTGCGGCGTCTCGAGGGCGCCGAACCAGAATTCGCCGAATCTGCAGAGTACTTCGCCCTTCCTCGGAATAGGTGTGGCCATCTTGACGTCAAAGGCGGAAACGCGGTCTGAAAAGTGGAACAAGATGTCGCCATTTTCAAGCTCGTAAATGTCCTTGACTTTGCCCTGTCGCAGGAGCCTCATCGCAATGCCTATCATAGATGCAATAAAAAATCTATCTGATTGAAAGTTTTTTAACGCCGCTACGAACCAGGCATAATAGGTTAATGGTTAACAGCAACCTCCTTGCGATGGACAGGCCCATCTGCGTGGGCATTATCGGCGGGGGCCAGCTTGGCAAAATGATTGCGCACGAGGCAAGGCGCATGTCGCTCAAAATCATCATCTTGGACCCTACAGAGGCGTGCCCTGCTTCAAGAATAGCGGATGAGCAGATAGTGGCAGACTTTAAGGACGAATCTGCTATTATGATGCTGGCGGAAAAATGCGACGTCGTCACTTATGAAATCGAGCTGGCAAATTCCGCGGCTCTAAAAGAGCTTGAAGCAAAGAGCTACCCTGTCAGGCCGGCGCCGGAAACGCTGTGCATGATCCAGAACAAGTACAGGCAAAAGTCGTTCCTAAAGGATCACAAAATTCCCATGCCGGACTTTGCGCTTGTGCGGTCTGAAGATCACTTGCATGAACTGTGCAAGAAATTCGGCTTTCCTGCGATGCTAAAGGCATGCGAGGACTCGTACGACGGCCGGGGCAACTTTTTGATAGCGTCAAAAAGCAAGGTGCACGAGGCGTTTGACTACTTTGCAGGTAGGGAGTGCATGCTGGAAAAGTTTGTACCGTTCACAAAAGAGATATCGATAATGGTCGCCCGCAACCCGACCGGCCAGATAGAGTCGTTCCCCGTAGCAGAAAACATTCACAAAAACAGCATACTTGACACCACAATAGTGCCGGCCAGGATCGGCCGCAAGGTAGAGTTAAAAGCAAAAAGAGTGGCAGAAAGAACGATGGAAGTGCTGCACAGCGCAGGGATATTCGGGATTGAAATGTTTGTCACAAGGAAAGGCGACGTGCTGGTAAACGAGATCGCGCCAAGGCCCCACAATTCGGGCCACTACACGAACGAAGCGTGCTCTGTCTCGCAGTTTGAGCAGCACCTGCGCGCAGTGCTTGACCTACCGCTATCCAAGCCGGAATTGCTGTCGCCTGCCGTCATGGTGAACATACTCGGCACTGAAAATTCTAGCGGCTCGTACGCGGTGAAGGGCCTGAAGCGGGGGCTAGACGTGCCGGGAGTTAAGCTTTACGTCTATGGCAAGAAAACTTCCAAGCCGCGGCGCAAGCTGGGCCACATCACCGCCACCGCCAAGACGGTAAAGGAAGCCCTTGCGCGCGCCGCAAAGGCTAGAAAGGCGGTCGAGCTTGTCGCTATGGGGAGCGGGGCATGAAAAAAGCACTTGTCGGCATCATAATGGGAAGCGACTCTGACCTGCCGGTCATGAAGGAAGCAGAGGAGGTTCTGGACTCGTTCGGAGTTCCAAACGAAATCAAGATAGTTTCGGCGCACAGGACCACAAAGAGGATGGTCGACTATGCTGCAGGCGCCAAGAAGAAGGGGATCGAGGTGATCATCGCGGGGGCAGGGGGCGCTGCCCACCTGCCCGGCATGGTCGCGTCGCTGACCCCCCTACCGGTAATCGGCGTGCCAATCAAGACAAAGAGCCTTGACGGGCTTGACTCGCTCCTGTCAATAGCCCAGATGCCCCCCGGCGTCCCGGTTGCCACCGTTGCGGTAAACGGCGCCAAAAACGCCGGCATCCTTGCCTGCCAGATCCTGGGGACAAAGCACTCTGATATTGCGAAGAAGGTTGAAAAATACAAGCGCGACCTGGAATCCGGCGTGCTAAAAAAGGCGAGAAAGCTGGAAAAATCTGGCGTCAAGAGCTACCTGAAAAAGCTGTAGTCGTAGAATTTATTTGAGGCTGCAATTTTACCAGTTGCCGTGGAGCACACACATCATACTTCTCATGCCGATTCACACGAAAAAGAACAAGGCCACGGGGATGCCGAGCCGACCATCATAAAGAGGGTGGTTGCGCACGAAAAGCTGGCGCAGGAAATGAAGAAAAGCGGAATTGACTGCGAAGCGCTTCCGTACGGTTCGCACCAGATAGAGCGCGAAGAAACGTACTACAGCCACGTCTTTGCCATGTCTCCCCGGCTCGTGACGAACAAGGGCCTGATAAAAGTCGCGGGCAAGAACATCGAGTTTGTCCAGCTGCTGCAGAGGAATTAACATGCCAAAGCAAGACCCAGTTCCATTGCCTTATGGCTCGCTCCAGTACTACCAGGTGCATTACGTTCTGAAAAGCGGGAGCAGAGAAAACGGTAGCTTCCTTGCAAAGAGCGAACCCGTTACTAGGGGCCACTTTGGCGGCAAGCGCGTGGTAGGCGTCAAGTGGACAGGCGCCGACGACAAGTTTGCAGGAGTATTGCAGGCCGACGCCAAGTTGACTGAAATGCTGAAAGAAGTCATGCTGCGCGAATGCGAGATCAGGATAGACCCGCTGGACGACCACATCAGGATCTACGGCAAGTGGGTCCACGAAGATGCTTTTGCATTCAACCAGACTATGCTGGAAATAGCCGACAGGATAGCAGGCCACATCAAGATTAGGCTGCGCGCCCTTGGCGACCTGCCCTGATTTTCAACAATGCTTTTCATAATTATTGTCGGAGATGAAGTTAACTTTAATAGTCGTGGAAAAGTGGCAACTTTGTGGAAAAGCAGTCATCTCTCAAGGCTGGCTTAAAATTTAGCGGTAAAACGGTTGTTATTACCGGCAGCGGGACTGGGATCGGACAGGCGATAGCGAAAAAGTTTGCCGAAGCCGGTGCCAACATTGTCATCATGGGTAGGAGGAAAGAGCCCCTTGACCAGACTGCCGGCATACTGAACGAGATAATCGCTTTGACTGGATCTTCGGGCAGGGTCGCAGTTTTCCCCGGGATTGACGTCGCAGACGAATCAGGCATCAACAACATGTTTGCAAGCCTGAAAAAGCAGTTTGGCAAGGTCGACATCATCGTCAACAACGCCGGCGTCTCCGGCCCCGTCAAGATTTTTACAAACGCAAGCGTCAAAGAGTTCCGCGACACGGTTGCCATCCACCTGACAGGCGCCTTCTGGACTTCTGTCAGCGGCCTGAGCGCGATGGAAAAGGGCGGCAAGATTATTACGATTACGACGTTTTTCACAGAAGAGAACCGGTACGAGCAGAGGCCGTACAGGTTTAGGACCCCGTATACTGCGGCGCAGGGAGCCAAGAACCGCCTTGCGGAGGCGCTTGCGTGGGAGCTGGCAGAGCGCGATATCCGCTCGATTGCCACAAACCCCGGACCGGTGCACTCTGACAGGATATACAAGACTGTCTACCCAAAGGCGGCTGCGGAATTCCTGAGAGTAGGCGGCTACCCTGGCCTCAGCTCTGTAGAGGTTGAGCAGGTCACCGCGGGAGCCCTTCCGCTGCTGGGCGAGTCTGACGCCGTTGTCGCAAAAGGCTGCAGTCAGGTTGCGGTTGAAATTGCCAAGGCTCGCGGACAGGAATCTGAAGACAGCATCAAGAAACTTTCAGAGACTGTCGCCGGCGCTCTTGCCAAGATGCAGGAAATCGCCGAAAAGATACAGAACAACACCAGCAAGATGATACTAGACGGCGAGTTCCTGACGCAGGAAGACGTGGCAGAGATGGTAATGAACCTCTGCGACGAAAGGATAAGCAAGCTGATAAACGGCAGGGTCATTCCAAACGACCGCGTGTTTTATCCCGTCAAGCCAATAGTGGGGACTGCAGTCGAGGGCCCCGCGCAGCCCGACCTGAAGGACAAGGTCATAGTGCTAGTAGCAGGCTCGTCTGCTAAGAAGGACGTTGAGAGGGTCAAGCAGGTTGCAAATCTCTCGCAGGCCGCTGGTGCCAAGCAGGTAATAGTTCTTACTAACAACCAGGACGACATGCAGGAATATAGGGAGTTCCACAGCCACACTATCAACATGCTGGACGAAGAAAGCGTAAGGCGCATCTTCAACACTGCAAGGACAAAATTTGGAAAAATAGATTCTTTCATTCATTTCACGGGCGACTACGACTATAATGCAGCGTTCAGCTCGCTTTCAAGGAAGCAATGGGACGCGCTTGTCGACAATTTCATCTACATGCCGGGTCTGATCACAAAGGAAGCGGTGAACGCGATGGCGCCGCAGGGCGCGATTGAAGAGCCCGCGAAGTACAAGGACTCCAAAGGCACCGTCATTATAGTGGGGCCCGACGCGCCTGTAGGCAAAAAAATATCGGGCGTACTGAGAGCGAGGGCTGATGTATTCCGGGGGGCCCTGCGGCCATACACTGCGACCGTTAACCAGGAGCTTAGCGACGTC
>DATEUD010000094.1:0-6147 GCA_035283265.1 Nitrososphaera sp. | reverse complement strand
AGCTGATGTCCGATGTCGACACTCCCGAAGACGCGAGGCATCTCGCAACGCAAGCCGGCGCCAGCAAGACGCTTGCATTTCTAAAGTCCAGAATTGACAGATTCTAAAGGTGGCTTGTGCCATCACGGCCGATCACCTTTGCCACTCTGCTGTATGACGATACGAGTAGCTCCACCTCTGACCCGACATCGACCAACTGGGCGTCGGCCTCAGAGACGGCGTACTTTACCACCGTCCAGCGCTCTATCCTGTAGACCCTGTCATCGTTTTCGATGAGCACTGAAATGGTATTGGTAGAATATGAACTGCCGTCGTCCAAGTTGAGCGATGCAACCCCCTTTTCAAGCACCTTGCCCCTTACTATTGTGGACGTTTGCGCCGCAACTGCTAGAGCTCCTGCGCCTACCACGACTAACACCACGCAGAGCACTACTGCAAAATCCTTCCAGTCCGGCACGCCGGGAAAATGTATGCTGCTTTATTTTTACTTGTTGGGCTTAAATATATGCAGGCCATAACACACGCAAAGATTGCACTCTGACCTGCTTGTCAAGGCGCTTGCCGCCATAGAGCCAGAGACTACGCTTGAAAGATTCAAAGAGGCGTCGGGAATAGCCAGCAGGTCTGTGGCAAGAAGCGTTTTGGATTTTCTAGCTTCAAACAACATTGGCGTGGTTACCAAACGCGCGATTAAATTTTCAGGACCCGACAGGATCTACGCCGCGATGCTCGCTGTGCAGTCGGGATGCGACATAGAGCAGGTGTCAGGGCACCTGTCGTGGAAGGACTTTGAAAAGCTGGCGTCCGAAGTGCTCAAGTCATTTGGGTATCGCACGCAGACTAACGTTCGACTGACAAAGCCGCGCATGGAAATCGACGTTGTCGGGGTCAGCTCGGGGTTTGCCATCGCCGTCGACTGCAAGCACTGGAAGCGGAGCAGCATGTCGTCGATAGCGAGCATTGCTGAAAAGCAGGCAGCAAGGGCCAGGCGCCTGCTCAAGCACGATAGCACGATATCCCAGGCTGTGCCGGTCATCATGATGCTTCACCTTGGGTCCATGGGGTTAGCCGGCGGAGTTCCCGTGGTGCCTGTGCACAAGTTCAGATCGTTTGTCATGGACGTAAAGAGCTTTTTGCCTGAAATTTACTCGGCAGGCTAGGACAGAACTAGCATTGCGATGTAGGTCGCGACAGTGATGGCGACAAAGATTTTTGTCACGCTCATTGACCTGTCAAGCGCGCTAGAGTAGTCCTCAAACTGCGTTTTCCCCATCACCTTGACAGTCGACTGCGCGGAGGCAAGCTCGAACGCTGACCCAGTGGCGCGCTCTGCTGCCTTGACGCACAGCTGCTTGTACGCCGCGGCAACGTCGTCTGCGCTGCTTGTGGTCCCAAGAGCAAAGTACCCTTCCCGTGTCCTCTTGCCAGAAGTAGAATGCGTGTCAGAAGAGCATAGCTCCAGCATGGCGACACTCCCGTTCACCCTTGATACAACGTGGTCACGCAGCCTGCTCTCCATATTGTTCGAGTCGGCCCACCCTATCGCATAGTCCTTGCCGCTTACGTTGATTACCAGCACCGCAAGCCCTGCCTGGCCAAGCTCGCCATCCAACTCTGGGCTGTGCGAAACGTCGTTCAGGCCGGCAAAGCCGACTTTGAATTCCCGCTGCGGCTGCTTTTTCACCTGCACAAGGCACTGCTTTGCGGACGCGACAAGGTCGTTCCTGTCAGAGTCGTCCAAATAGCTGCCCATCGCGTTGTGGCAGTCGACCACAAGCACGTCTGAGAAGCCAAGTCCTATGCCAAAAGACTCGAGCTCTGTGCGCACGCTCTGCGGAATGTCATCCATACCTTTTGGCGCAAGCGACAGCATCAACACTCCAGCATTGCCAAAGGCGATCCCAGTTGAAGTGGAATTGTTAATCCTGATCTGGACTGGCCCGCTGCAAGTGTCGCCCTTTTCTACGACGGCCGCCCCGCCAAGGCCGTGTACGTACCTTTCGACTTCCCTCTTTGAAGGGATGTTGAGCGAGTGGTCCGAGACACTGTGCATGACAAGCGCGCTCTTGTTAAAAGTTTCATACAGCACATACGGGAGGTTGCTCCCGCCTACCGTGCTGAAAGGACCCGGATGGACGTCTGGCAGGACGATGGCCGCCTGGCTGCCAAAGCGGATTATTTTGGTCGCGACAATATCATCATGGGCCTTTGCTTCCGTAAACTCTTCCATCTTGTCAGCCCTCTGCTCGGTCCACGCGGCAATGAACGCCTGCAGCACGCCAAAAGTGCTCTTTATTCCCGGCCTCCCGGCCCTGTCTGCCAGGACAGTCCACGCAATTCCAAGTGCCACAAAGGCGGCCCCGAATGCAAGGCCGGCAGAGCTGAATGCAGCGAAATAGTACGCCGGAGGCACGAATGCAAAGAAAAAGATCAACGGCTGTATGAACGACACTGCTATCGCCCTGCCGGTGCCGGCTCCAAATACTGAAGTGAATATCCCAATACGGAGGCCGGCGGCAAGCAGCATCCCTGCTGCAATATAGTCCATCCCGGCAGGCTTGGCAAACACGAGATCAGCGGCTATTCCCAAAAGGACGGTCAGTACCCACAGCCCGTTTGCAAATGCGGACACATGAGCCACTTTTGATAGCTTGTTTACAGGCGTCCCATGCAGCGCCGCGTAGTCGAGGAAGTGCGAGCCGACAAGTGCAGCAATTCCAAGCGGGAGGTAGATTGCAAGCCCTTCTAAGCCGGCATGAAGGTGGTATAGGTGGGAAACGACGATGATTGCCACCGCGCATCCAAGCCAGATGGCATAGGATTCCCTGTAAGACGACGGGCCAAACGTAGCAAAAGACCAGCGTCTATGAATGTTCGATACGTCATCCTGGCCGGACGCAAACATCTGCGGTCAACCGACAGCGAACAGAATCCTTATCAGAATAGACGCGCCAATCACTGCGCCGGTTATGCCCAGCACAATCTCGGGCTTGACCTTGACGCCCCTTGTTTCGTCTTCGAAGAACCTGAGAAGACCGGCGCTTGAAGCCGGCAGCGGAGCATTCTTTTTCTTGCTGCTCATCGAGTGCAGATTGTTTTCAAGCGCTTAAATACATTCCGCTGGTTATCCCATCAGGCTCTTTATTTTTTCTAAAATCCTGAGGTAGCTTTCGAGTAGCTCAGCCTTTTGCTTCTGAGCCGAAATGTCGCTCTCAGACTTGATCTCTGCTGCAAGGAGCGAAATCTTTTCTTCAATGACTGAAGCCACGGACGCCAGCCCTGCCGGCCGATGCGCCGTCGTCGCCTTTTCCGGCTTTGCTAGCTGGGCACCAGCCTTTGTCTCGTTGCCGCAGTTGATGCAGGTAGTCTTGTCGGCAAAGCGCACCTGGACCCCTCCGCATTTGGGGCATGCCTCGCTCGTCAGGGTTCCTCCCTTTACGAGGAGCGAAGCGGCCGACTTGATCCTGCCTGCGCTATCCTCTGAAGACATGCCGGATTATTGGTGGCCGGCAAATTTCTTCTTTGTGCTTGCAGCACGAGACAATAAGGCTTAATAATAGGAATTGCGAAAAATGTGTTACTCGATGGCGGTTATCTGCAAAAAATGCGGTCTCCCAGACGACCTGTGTGCTTGCGGAGAACTAGACAAAGAAGAAGCGCGAATAGTCGTCCGCCTTGAAACAAGAAGGTTTTCCAAGAAAACGACCCTTATCGAAGGCATCAATCCAAAGCAGAGCGACATGCAGAAAATTGTCAAGGAGCTGAAAAGCACGTTCGCATGCGGCGGAACTGCAAAGGATACCTTCATCATGTTGCAGGGTGACCATCGAGACGACGTCAAGGGCTACCTTGTCAAGATGGGCTTTAATGAAGAAGCAATCGAAGTCCAGTAATCGATGTTGAGAACTGTTTTTCCTGCGTTGATATTTTGATACGAAGGCATTTAAACCGGCCGTGCTAGAATTTGCTAGATGCACAAGAATTATCGACGACAGCGGAGGCTGGAGAGCCGCCTTGCCGAAACAGTAAGGATTGCGTCGATTGTGCAAAAGTGCATGGACACAGGAAGGTCCAGCTATGTTGAAATGCACGCCCTTGACAGGCTCACCAACCATAACATCAAGACAAAGACGAGCGCGCTCAAAAAATCGATCAAACTAGATAGCGAGCTTGAAGCCCTCCTGACGAAAATCTCGCAGGCAGTGTCAGACGGCTACACAAAGGTGCTTACGCCAAATGGCATTGTCAGGGAAAATGAGCTCGACCGGCTGTTGTCTATAGACGCGGAGATTGTCACGTGCCTTGGAATGATCGAGTCGGAAAAGTCGCAGAAAATGCGCGACATTTTTGATGTGCTGAAAGAATTGGTAGAAGAAAGAAAAAAGTTAGTAGACTCCCTCAAAGCTTGAGGTGTGTCTTGAGTCCTTTGTAGCGGTTCCTGATTGTTACTTCAGTAACGCCGGCTGCTTCAGCCACGTCCTTCTGGGTCTTGTTCTCGCCGTTCATGACGCAAGCAACGTACAGTGCCGCTGCCGCAAGCCCCATCGGGTCCTTGCCGGCCGAGATCTTACCCTCTTCAGCCTTCTTCAGGATTTCAAGCGCCTTGCGCTTTGTCTTCTCTGACAGGCCCGCCTTGCTTGCGATTCTGGCGACACATTTTACCGGGTCGACAACCGGCATCTTGAGATCCAGTTCCCTGATCAAAAGTCTGTAGCATCTCGCCACGTCTTTCTTCTTGATGTTGCTTGCATTTGCAATGTCCTTGAGCGTTCTCGGGGTTTCAGTGTCACGGCATGCCGCGTACAGCGCCGCTGCTACAAGTGCAGAAATAGAGCGCCCGCGCACAAGCCCCTTCTCCAGTGCTTTTCTGTAGACGTATGCCGCCTTTTCAATTACGGCGTCGCCAACTGCCAGCTTGTCCTTGAGCCTGTCAAGTTCAGAGAACGCCTGCCGGAAGTTGCGGTCAACCGGCTCGTGCACCTGGCTTCTGCTGTCCCAGGTCCTGAGCCTTTCGATCGTGCTCTTCATAGAGGCAGAGAGTGGCTTACCTGACGCGTCCTTGTCGACCGGGCCGATTATGGTCGCTAGTCCCATGTCGTGCATTGCAAGCGACGTCGGAATGCCTGCCCTACTCCTGTCTTCATGCTCTTCCTTTGAGAAAGCGCGCCATTCCGGTCCCAGCTCTTCTATCCTTTCGCTTACTACAAATCCACAGTTACCGCAAAACATTTCTCCACTAGAGTTGTCAGTTACCATCGAACCCTTGCCGCAACGCGGGCAGCGGTCACCAAACATTGAGATATCTTTTACCAATTTTTCCACCAAAACTTTTTTCGCTGCGTTAGCAGACTTGTATTTATGTGTTATCTAATATATAAAGCTTATCCCATCAGATACTATTGCATTATTTGTCATGAGTGTCTTGGCACGTAGCTGCGACAAGTTTTGTGTGGGGTCAGAGTATCAGCAAAAGCTACAAGGGTTAGAGGATACTGTTGCGTCTTTTGTGATGAAGTCCAAAAGGTTCATTGATAACTCTTTCATAGGCAAATCATGAGCCAGAGTCGTCGATGCAAATGCAAGAAGATCAAAGATATTCCTCTCACGAATGAGCAAACATGGAAGGCCCTCAAACTATGCCTTGATAACGTTGCAGATTTGCTAGATTTGGCCGCCTTGCACATAACCACTAAGCGTTATCGTTTGCTGTTATTCGTACAGTTTGCGTTGGAAGAAGCAGGTAAAGCCATGATAATCATGGACAAATTGGCTAACCCAAACGAAGTTGTAATTACTACAGCTGACTGCATTTATGACCACGAAACAAAAATGCTGAAAGCTCTCGAAAGGATAGATTTGCCTGACGAGTGGCATATAATCAGAGAGTACTTTAGACCACCAGTCAATTATGAATGGCCGGATAGCGTGGTGTATTTTGCCGAAGATAGAGAACGACTGATAGGAACTGCTAAGCATGGTCACCGTGTCAGATTGGAAAGTCTCTTCGTGGAATTTGACCCTATCACGCGTGATCCGTACATTGCCACTAATGTTGATTGGAAGCATTGGACTGTACTTTACAAATCTACGGCGAAGTTGCAAAATCAACTTAGACGAGAAGTTCTAGACTGGAAGAAAGCCAATAGC
>DATEUD010000093.1:0-9027 GCA_035283265.1 Nitrososphaera sp. | reverse complement strand
TGCTATCCATGCAACATGGAGAAGTTACGCCTGTGGAGACTCTGAGTAGAGTCGTTGAAGCAGGAACAAGCCCACACCGTTTACGGGTGGGCAGTTGACGAGGACTATAATTCCTAGGACTGTCCAGACGATTCTCCAAATCATACTAGCATGTCAAATTAAGACGTTGTTTATAAGGCTGATCTAATACTGACACTAACTATAGTTCTATTGCCTTTACCTACTATGTACATTATGCACTAGAATTTAGAACCAGTTTACAAACAAAAAAAGAGAAAATTAGTCCAGCTTTTCTTTGATTTTCTCTTTCCGGTATTCCGTCTTCAGGTCCTGGTATGCGCCATCCGCTTTGTTGAGAACGGCTTTCGCTCCAGCCTCTAATTTGCCGGCTGCCCGTTCAACATCCCTGCCTATTTCCGATTTGCTATCCGCATTAACTTTCGTCTCGTACTTTTCCTTCTGATATTCAGTCTTCAGGTCCCGATACGCATCATCCGCCTTGTTGACAACAGCTTTGGCTCCTGCTTTCAGTTTTTCGTCTATGTCGGTCATCAAGACAATTAGGTTGCTCACCATATTTAAGGACGCAAGGAAGATCATTTCAGAACAAACTTGGATATTCTTGCCCTGACACTATCTTCTAGAGGACTCCTGCCATCTTTAGTTGTCACAATCGCCTCGTGAACTTTGATTTCTCCGCTTGCTTTCCGAACTAGCAATTTGTGGACAATCCTGCTCATGTTTCTCTCGATCGTAACCAAACCAAGGTTATTGTCTGAAATGATCAAGGGGGGGATTATGGAACCAGAGGCATGTACTATGGCCCTTGCTTCGACCCAATCAGGGTGCCGCCGGCCCACTAGGCTTCTTATGTGACTAAACCTTCCAGTGCGCACCAGCCGTTTGAAGGGAAACATCTGCCTAATGCGTCCCATGATCTCGCTGACAAAGGCAATCTTGACCAGGCTAGTTGTTTTCAGAGCGCTGCTGTTCAGCTGTGTCATGCTCATGACGTCATCATATCCAAACCCTTCTTGAAGTGGGGCAAATGCCGCTTTGTTTGTGAATCCGTAATGGACATCGCCCGATAGAAAAATGCAATGTTTTGGTGCGAGTGTTTGCAGCAGAAACGTAAGAAAGCGTATGCGACCAGCAGTGTTAGCAAACCAGCTCTCCAAGTCCAGTGCATAGACGCTGATCAAGAGTGCTAATGCTTTCTGCAATGCTTCTAAGAGATAAAAACCAAGGACAGGAGTTGGAACGACTATGATTACTGGATCACCTTTCTTGAAATTAGCATCGTCGGCCGTCCTAGAGATCGACAGCAGGCCTTCCTCGCCGATAAGCTGCGGTGCTCCCTTAAAGGTGTCATAGTGGCGCTGCGTCCTAGAATCAACGACGATGGTCAACGGATTGGTTGGCGCGCTGAATGTCCAGCCATGGAAATTCCAAATGTAGTCTTCAAAGGTCTCCTTTTCCGCGTCTGGAACATTACCGTGCTTTCCAAAATATTCAACAATTCTGCCAATGAAAGCTTCGCTGTACAGAGCAGGATCATTGCCCCAGCCCTGAAATGCCCAGTACGCTGCAAGACCATTGGTCACAATTTGCTTTCCACACTTGCTATCTGCCACATTATCGTGCCATTCCCGTGTGATATTCCAATCATCAGTTATCTCGTGGTCATCGAAAATCATGTAGGTAGGCGTATTGGCCAGCACTCGCCGTACTGCAGCAAGATCTCTTCTCGTTTCTTCCAACTGCTTGACTTGTCCTCTGTATTTTATTCGATCTCCGACAGGAATTTCTGGAGCATTTGCAAGAACATCAGGCCAGTTTTCCGGGTTCCACGCCAGCAGGTACATTGCCGCAAACTCGCCAAAGCCGAGCAGGTGGTTTCCCGCGTGGCCGGCAGTAAATCTGGCGAATTCTCTTATCACTTTTTGGCGTTCTCCAGGTCTAATTTCTGATAGCCTCTTGTCGACGCCACGAATACGTTCTTCCCACCCTAACAGCTTGATCCCAAGCTCAGTTAGATAGGGTGCCAGAAGTCCTGCTACATCATCGGCGTATATCTGATCTCCAGTTAGAAAAAGTGCACTTGGTCTTTTGCTCAAATCTTTCGGCGACGAAGATATTAGTTCATCGGCTGCAACAAGAGAGTCTTCTCCTTTTCCATGGAGCTTTCGGCATGACCCGTGCATTATGTTGAACTGGCCATCCTTTCCTCTAAGAAAAAAGGTTGGCAGCAAACCCTCTCTGTCAACTTCGCTGTCTAGCGGGTCTCTATATACAATCGTGTTTGTTCCACTTGTCAAGCCGAGTTCTGCGAGCCTCTTGCCTTGACCTTGACCTTGACCTTGACCTTGACCTTGGGCATCATTCATCCGTATAATCTCAATATCATACGCTAGTAGTGTATCAGTTGGAAAACTGGCTCTCATGGCAGATTCCTGATTTTGTTCAGATCCTGCAGGTCGAACGACTACAAGTGCTATATGGAGATGCTTACCCAATTGCACGGACTTGGCAACCCCAAACCCAACCGGCGAGGGTTGCAGGTCTTTGTTCTTGCGGCTTTTTTCCACGTCCGAAAATCGAAACACTTCTGCTTTTATGCTTACAGGTAGGCTACAAGCGACCCAGATACACACCTGTTTTGGTTCGGCTCTTCGCAGGATTGGACCGAGCAATAGTGTTGGAAAGTTTGTGTTTAGTGCGTCGTTGAGAACCCCCAATTCTAGGTATCAGTGAGAAGTTGGTAACATATTTGCATTTTGAGTCTATTACGAATCTGAATATCCTCCGGTACCAATCGTGGGACGCTGTATTCATATCCCGCAATAGTCGTGTGGGGATAGTAATACAGTGTACCAAGATGGGTACCAGAAGATGTTTGATAATCTAGAACGCATTTGCACACGACATCGAATCTCAATAATCTCATACCTAACGGGTGGAACCCATCAGTGTGAAAAGCTACCTATCGCGCCGGCGATCGTCAACCTATACCTATAGTTTAACTCCAACCGTCGCACGAGCTCGTTACAGCCCGCCCTTTTACTACAAGGATAAATGAATCTTGATTCTCTTGTAATTTGCATATAGGCTGACAGGATTGATTTCGGCCACTGAGATGAAACACCCTATTGCTGCCACTTGATACTTCCAATTCCGATACGCCCTTCGGTCCGCTCTATGTTATTGCCTCCGTCTCATGATTGTTATCATGTCCTGAAACATGTTTATATGCATGATAAACCATACATATGTCCGATGTAGAGGACATGCAATTTCATGATTATTTAGAATCACTACTTGGTAGCCGGGTATCAATACGCCTAGTCCGAGCTCTAATTAATTACGCAGGCAAAATCTTTACAGTACGGAAGCTTGCTGAGGCAGCAGGCGTCTCATCTAGCGAAGCTGCATTAGTGGTTCAGGAACTAGAGAAATTTGGCATACTCAAGATTCAACCTGTGGGCCGTTCATACCTCATATCACTGAATAACAAGAGCTATATCCTAGCCAAGATTCTAAAGCCAACAATAAAGGCAGAAGAAGGTACACTTGATGAACTTGTTTCTATACTGAATAGAAATCTGAATGACAAGAGTATCATTTCTGCAGTTCTATTTGGTAGCGTAGCTATGAAGAGAGAACGCGAAGACAGCGACATCGATGTGCTGGTAATCTCGAATGACTTTGAAGCCGCGAGCGGGTTTACGTCAAAGGCGCGGGAGGACATTTCTTCAATATTCAACAGTCGTCTTTCTCCTCTAATAATGAGCGAAAGGGAACTTTTAGCAAAGAAAAATGACCGGCTTGTAAGTTCCATCTTGCATAATCATATAATCATCAAGGGCAAAGATCTAAAGGAAGTAATCAGAGATCAATGACTAGGTTTACCGATGCAGACAAGGCCATGAACTATCTCAAGAAAGCTGATGGATCACTCCGTATGGCAAAGATTGCTATTGGAGAGAAAGAATATGATAGTGCCGTAATGGGCGCGGTCCATGGCGCCATGAATGTACTCGATGCCTTGACAACTTCATACCTCGGCAAGAGAGCATCAGGTGCTCATACAGACGTATTATCTCTCGTGAAAGGGATCTTTAGTTCTGCAGATTATCAAGACGTTCAGAAACAGTTTACTTCTCTTATTACCATGAAGAACGCTTCTGAATACCAACCGGATTTGATGAACGATAAAGAGGCGGAAAATGCTGTAAGGTGGGCTGAGCGGATAATTAACAAGGTAAAGGCGAAGCTGAAAGCACTAACATGAGCTAATCGTCATTTCAAATACCTACTAGCAGAAGTGAGCTTAAATCCTGATTTGGGCTTCACGTTCAGACAGCCAAATCCATTCGGCAGGCGAGGTGAGTGTTGAATTGGAAAACATCAGGATAAAAGAAAAAGGATAAAATGCGCACGTAATCCATATTATTGCTTTTACTGCCCGGCCTTGGGATCAGTTTGCTGGTCTATGACTGTCACATCAGCGCTACCACGAGCCTTTGCACGGCTGACAAAAGGCCTTGATGTTATCGGCGCAATTATCGTCGTGACAACTCCGATCGCTACAGCTATGGAAAACAATGTGACGTCAAGTATTCCGGCTGCAAAGCCAATTGACGCGATGACGAGCTCGACCATCCCCCTTCCATTCATGAGAAGCCCTATTGCCAGACTTGATTCTTTTGAAAACTTGACTATCCTTGCACCGACAAATCCGGCTGAAATCTTTGTCCCTATCGCCACTGCCAGAAGCACAAGGAAAAGCGGAATAGAATTTACAAGCGACTGGACCTCAAACCCTATCCCAATGAGCGCAAAAAATATCGGCGCAAAAAAGCCAAAAGTTATAGCGGAAATTATCCCGTATACCCTGCTAAAGTTCTGGAGACCTATCATCTCCTTGTACACTACTAGGCCGGAGAAGAACGTGCCAATGATAAAGTGAAGACCAATCTCCTGTGCTATGAGCGAAATCGCTATTGTGGTTATGAGGAGTATGCCAAATGCAGCCTCTTTTGTCTGTAGATATTTCTTGAAAAAAGACTCGGCCTTTCCCGGGAGCCAGCTGGATGATTTTCTAAACAAGATGTCAAATAGAAATATTCCGCCCAGAAATGCTGTGATCTTTGCTCCTGAAGATGCAATGTCTGTAAAGTCTATCTGCGCGCTAGTCCCTTCTGGCGCTGCTGCCAATTGTAGTGTGATTGAAAGGACGATCAAGGATAGTATGTCGTTAATTACAGCGGCTGTTATCACAGTATTGCCAAGCTTGCTATTCAGTATCCCAAACTGCATCAGCACGATCGCGCTTACCGGGACTGCCGTAATCGAAAGAAGCAATCCCATAAAGAGGGATTGAACTATAGTCAGGCCGCCTACAACTTGCGAGAAAAATACACCAGCAAGCAACGGAACAAGGAAGGCCAATAGAGAGATCACGATTGCGGACCTGCCTGCCTTTCGAATTTCCTGCGGATTCATCTCCAATCCGGCAAGAAACATCAAGAAAAAGACTGCAAGGTTAGAAAGGACCCCCAACTCTGCGTTTGGAAGCACGAACCCCAATACCGAGGGGCCCACTATGACACCTGCCAAGAGCTCGCCCACAAGCGGCGGCTGCTTCGCCCTTTGAAAGACTTCTCCTAGCACTCTTGCAGCTACCAAGATGATTATTATGCTAACGAACAGTTGCTCTGGCGCTGCCAATTCTAATTCTTCACCATCCTACCTCATGTTAAGGTATTTCCAGATGCCCTGTGCTATTAAATAGTGCTGAAGATCAGTAGCGTGGAAAGGGTCAGCGTGGAAAGGGTCAGCGGGGAAGATGCTTACGAAGGTGTCAACAAGATTACATCCCAGTCAATAATAAATAACAGCCGGTGTAACTACTGAAGGGCTTTGATGGTGGAGAAGGTTGCTCACCAAGAGTTTTTTGGCGTTGGAACAAGAATAAAGAATGCCGCAAAAGAGTACTGGTTGCTGCTTCTTGGTGCACTTGCGCTAGAGTTGGTTTTTATGTTCAGCTTTAGCCCAGGAGATGGCTTGTTTCTCATACTTCCGACACTCGCAGTCGGTACATCTGTTTTCATACTTGACGGCAGGATTACTGGATACAAAGCCCAGAATCTATAACACGAGTGCAAAACCTGCTCAAATTTTCTGCCATTTGATTCGCCCGAACAATGCGCGCGCTTTGTCAATTCTTTACCTGATAATGTACCGTTCATTCTATCTTGGCCGGTAAGTTGTAGCCTACTTTTGCATAAAAAGAGCTAGGAAAAATCACTGTGTCTGCAGTTACGGACACGTTGCATATCTCTCTAACAGAGAAAACGTGTATAGAGAGATATAGAAGATGGCATCACCACGTCGACTAGAAGATCATAAAGATGGCGGCAACTCTGGAGCACCAATTGGAAAGTTTAGCGCTAAACAGGACAAAAAGAGCTGGGACAAGAAGAAAAAGGCAGTCTTGGCCAGTCTCATAGCCCTTGCCCTACTTTCGATGTTGGTATTACTTAGCAATCCTGGCTTGCTAATTCCAACCAACGACGACGACGATGGAGTAGCAGAAGCTACAGAAGACACGACGGGTGACGATGGCCAAAATGACGATGATGTCAATAATACAGACTTTGGTGGCGGTATGGTCACGATTCCGGTTGTAACTAATGACACAAGCTCGAATGGAACCGGAGGCGAAGATGGATCTAATGGTCAGGGTAATAACACCGGTGGTGGCTTTGTAATTATTGGTGCAGGCACCAATGACACAACCTCAAATGGCGGCGGAAGCGGTGGCGGCGGTGGTGGTGGTGGAGGCGGTGGTGGCGGTGGAGGCGGTGGTAACGGTGGCAGCTCTAACGATGCACCAACAGCTTCAGATGGTCAGATAGTTACTGACGAAGATACACCCATTAGCTTCAAATTGAATGCAACCGACTCTGACGGCGATTCACTGCATTATGAGATAGTGGCAGGATCATTACACGGTGTTATCATGATCGATGATGATGAAAGTGGAGATGCAACATATTCTCCATCTGCGGATTACAATGGCCAAGATGTCGTCACCTTCAGAGCAAATGACGGACAAGATAACAGTAATGTGGCAACAATTGAAATTACAATCAACGCGGTGAATGACGCTCCAGTTTTCAATCCTGGAAACTTTACGGACATCCCGGTGACTGAAGATACTCCAACAGTAATTGACATTATTTCAAATGTGACTGACCCCGAAGGTGGACCAGTAACGATATGCAATGTAACCCAGCCCTCGCACGGAACTGTCACAATTAACAGCAATGGAACAGTAACCTACACTCCGGATGCAGACTACAACGGTCCTGATTCATTTGACGTCACAGTCTGCGACGGCAATGGTGGATCGACCACAACTACAGTCACAGTAATCGTGACTGGAGTCAACGATGCCCCAGTTGCGAGCGATATGGATGATGTCACCACGGACGAAGATACCCCGGTAGATATCACCCTAGACGTGACAGACCCAGACAGTGGCGACACCCTGAGCTACACTATCGTTTCACAACCGACCCAAGGTGTCTTGAGCGATCCATCTGCAAATGGCACAGTCACCTACACACCAAACGCCGACTTCCATGGCACTGACAGCTTTACATTTATGGCGAACGACGGGACTGTAGATAGCAACAGTGCGACTGTTACGATAACAATCAACTCTGTCAACGACGCTCCTACAATCGTCGATGGAAGCCTTGGAAATGTCCAGGTTGAAGAAGACGATTCTACCGAGATTGACATTATCTCGAACGTGAACGATGCCGATGGCGACACTGTAACTATAACTGATGTCTCGCAGCCCTCACACGGAACTGTAACTGATAACGGTGATGGAACAGTAACCTACACTCCAGACCCAGACTACAACGGTCCTGATTCATTTGACTTTACGGTAGAGGATGGTAATGGAGGAACAACGATAGGAACCGTAGACGTAACAGTGATCTCTGTCAACGACGCTCCAGTTTCAAGCGACATCGTAGATGCACAAGTGGACGAAGACGGCAGTGCAGATATCCCGATGCAGGGACAGGACATAGATGGAGATTCTCTGACATATAGCGTGGTTCAGCCGCCTTCTCACGGAACAATTACGAATAACGGCGATGGCACAATGACATACACGCCAAATGCCAACTATAACGGTGCAGACAGCTTTACCTACCAGGCAAGCGATGGGACTGCTGGCAGCAACATCGCAACTGTAAACATCACTGTCAATGCTGTCAACGACGATCCAGTCGCCAATAACGACCAGTACAACATTGCTGAAGACGACACAGTCCAGCTGGATGTCCTGGCAGATGACTCGGATTTAGAAGGTGACACTCTCACCATAGAAGATGTGTCTGGTACACAGCATGGAACCGTTGAAATCATTGGAGGCGGCAACGAGATACAATACACCCCAGGCATAGACGTAGTAGAGCCAGATTCATTCGAATATACGATAAGCGATGGCAACGGCGGCTCTGCAACAGCGACAGTCACCATCACGATCAACGCCCTCAATGACGCTCCAGACGCAAATGATGTCAGTGTAGAAACGGACGAAGATACAGCAGTAGTGGTTGCAATGAGCGCGACAGACTCTGACGCAGGCGATTCACTGACCTATAGCATCACGTCACAGCCTCTGCAGGGGACATTAAGCGGCTTCTCGGCAGACGACGGCACAGTAACATACACGCCAAATGCTAACTACAACGGTGCAGACAGCTTTACGTTCCAGGCAACAGATGGCATCGAGCAAAGCAATGTCGCTTCGGTGGACATTACAGTCAATCCCACGAATGACAACCCTCTAGCGAGCAACGACCCGTTTGCTACTCCAGAAGATGTCGTACTGAATGGAAATGTGCTTGCCAACGACTTTGACATTGATGGCGACACTCTAGGCACGACGCCTCTCGCAGGTCTTTTGACAGCACACGGCACGGTCACCATGGACGGCGA
>DATEUD010000092.1:0-9586 GCA_035283265.1 Nitrososphaera sp. | reverse complement strand
AATTAGTCCTGCTAAAATTACAAATACGGTAGAAAATTCTGGCTGGATTATCCCCTTGCCCACGGTTGCCGCGACTGCAGTGCCGAACACAAACGGCCCGGCGAAATTAGCTGTGGCGGCGATTGAGACAGCCTGCAAGGGTCTTAGAACGCGAGTTCCTACTACTGTGGCAATAGAATTGGCCGCATCGTGAAAACCGTTCACAAAGTCAAAGAAAAGTGCCGCAGCAATTGCCCCAGATACGACCAATAGTGTTGCTCCAACCTCTACCAATTCTAATCAACCATATCGGATACACGCTAAATTAAGCAGAATTTGCAATCACTATCAAATTAGATTTTTTATTGACCACTAATATTCGTATTCACAATAGACTATGACATCTATATAGATTAGCTACTTAAGATGATCTAGTGCAGGGTAATTTGATGTGACTAGGTGACTCAAAGGCAGAAGGTCAGATTTTTCAACTGCTCTATCATAGGAACGGGTTACGAAAATGCAGGATGTACAAAGGGGGCGAAGGGTTCTATTCTGTATTCAGAATAAATCGCAGGCAAACAAAACTTACTATTAGCTGTTGCTCTGCATGATCCTAATTAGAGGTTCATTGATGATGATTATTTTCACTGACTCTTGCTCCTCCTTCATTATCGTCCGGGTCTGGAATGGGCGTCTTACTTTCTTCATAGTCATCCCTTACCATTTGTTTTCTCTGTCAGTTTAAAGCCCGTATCTTTTTCGAATTGTTTAAGGGATTGTTTATATGACTGTCTTGTAGCCTCTGAACGTATGTTCTCGATAAAAAAATCTACCTTTTGCATAGGAGGGGAATGGTAGTTGGACGTACATCCACGGTTGTATGTAAGTTTCATACCCATCTAATATGGCTCGCATTCATGTTCACACTCATGGCAAGTCTCATTCGACGCGTCCCACCTCAAAGAGTTCGCCTACGTGGCTTAACCAGAGTCGGGATCAAGTTTCATCCCTTGTTGTGAAGTTTTCAAGGGACGGCCTGAGCCCCAGCGAAATTGGCCTGAAGCTAAGGGACGAATATGGAATCCCACTTGTCAAGCCGGTGTTGGGCAAGAGCCTGACCGAGCTCTTGGCTGAAAACAACATCAAGCCAGAAATGCCAGAGGACCTGGACAAGCTGGTAAAAAAGGCGCTTGGACTTCAGAAACACCTGAAGGTCCACAATAGCGATCATCGAAACGTGCGCTCGCTCGAGCTAGTAGAAGCAAAGATCCACAGGCTGTCGAAATACTACAAGAGCATTGGCAAGCTTCCAAAGAGCTGGAGATACGCCGCGGTTATTGCTCAGCTAGAGTAAGGTTCCTTTAAATGAGCAGCAGCGTCAAGCTTGTTGAAGCCCTCAAGCCCTTTTGCGAAAAACTGAGATCCGTAGTGGAAAATGGCAGCGAAATTGCAGTCATTACGCACCTTGACGCTGACGGCATAACGTCAGGCAGTATAGTTGCATGCGCGTTCGCTCGCATGGGCGCGCGCTACTCTGTCAGGGCAGTTTCTGACATGAACCCTTCAGTCGTTGAAAAAATGAAGTCGGAAAATCGAGATTTTTATGTCATAACCGATCTCGGTGGCGGATGGGCGTCGCACTTGAGAAAGGCCCTTGGCGACAAGTGGGTCGTTATCGACCACCACCAGATACCTGAAGAGGAAATGCTGACTGACGACGCCGGCCAGATACTGAATGCCTGGAAATACGGCATTGACGGCGGTAGGCACGTGCCGGCCGGCGGCATGGCCTACATGGTCGGGAGCGCGCTCGACAGAAAGAACCGCGACCTGTCGCGCATCGCCGTCGTTTCTGCAGTCGCTGACAGGCAGGACCAGGGCGAAAAAAAGTCGTTTATTGGTCTGAATGCTGAAATACTGAAAACCGCGCAGTCGCTTGGGCTGGTAAGCGTCGACCTTGACATCATGCTCACGGGGAGGGAAACGCGGCCGCTCCACGAAGCGCTTGCGTATACTTCATTCCCCTACATCGATGGGCTTACCTGGAACAGGGAAGCCTGCCACGCCCTGCTCAGGAACGCCGGGATAAAGTTGAAGGACAACGGTAGGTGGCGTGTGCTGGCTGAACTCTCGCAGGAGGAAAAGAGTTCAATTCTGGACGCGATAGCCAAGTTCGTTGCAGCCTCAAATAAGACCTCAACAAGAGTGCTGGACGACCTTGTCGGCTATGTCTATACTCTTGCCAGCGAGGACAAGCGGAGCCAGCTGCGTGACGCAAGGGAGTTCTCCACGATGCTCAATGCCTGCGGCAGGATAGGCAAGGCAGGCGTGGGCATCGCGATATGCATGGGCGACCGAAACGCCATGCTGGGCGCAGGCGAGGAAATAGCCGGCGCGTACAGGACGATGCTCAGAAACTACATCTCTGCCATTTTCAGTGAAAAGTGGAGGCTCGTAGACGACGGCAGGAACGCGTTTGTCAACGGCGACGGGCTCTTGGCAGAAGACATGCTTGGCGCGGTATCATCGCTCCTCAGCGGTTCACCATCGCTCAGCGGTCGGCTGCTTTTCGTTAGGACGCTCACAAGAGACGGCACTTACCGGTTTTCGTCACGCAAGTGCCTTGGCTGCAATTCTCAGGCCAACCTCGGCCTCATAATGCGGCACTATGCAGAAGCGTTCAAGGGCGCCGGCGGTGGGCACTCTGCTGCGGCGGGCTGCAGGATTCCTTCTAATGCTCTCGAAGATTTTCTTGCCGGCTTGAGGGCGGCGACGAGTGACCCGAAATTTGCGACGGCAACTTGACATTGCCATATCGGTGGACATTCCGTTTTCAAGCAGCGCCCAAGCAAAAGCTGCTGTGAAGGCATTAATACCAGACAATGTTAACTTTCCAATGGGGCTGTCGATGAAAACGTTTTCAGAAGGCGCCACGCTTGCCATCGAATTGACGGGCAAGAACGTTCCCATGGCAACAATCATCAGCACCCTTGACGAAGTTCTCGAGCACGTCTCCGTGTCAAAGAAAGTGATGGCCAGCTAATGCTTGATCCAAAATTCTTGAAGGAAAATCCGCAGGCAGTCAAAGACATGCTGAGCAGGCGCAACATGGCAGATTTCCCGCTTGGCGATCTGGTGACAATTGACAGGCGCCGGCGTGAGCTGATGGTTGAAACGCAGGAGCTGCGTCAGAAAAAGAACATTCTGGCAGAAGCCGTTGCTCGCAAGAAAAAAGGCAAGCAGGACGCTGCCTCGGAGCTTTCGCAGATGAAAGAGGTCAGCGGCTACATTGGCAAGAGCGAGGAAGAGCTCGCAAGAACTGAAGAGAGGTTCAAGCAACTGGTGATGATGGTACCCAACATGCTACACGAGTCGGTGCCAACCGGCAAGGACGAAAAGGACAATATTGTGGTGCGCCAGAACGGCAGCGCCAAAAAACTTGACTTTGCTCCAAAGGACCATGTCGACATTGCTACTGCACTTGACCTAGTCGACATAGAGCGCGCGGCCAAGGTTTCAGGAGCGCGCTTTTACTTTTTGAAAAACGAGCTTGTAAAAATGAACCAAGCGCTGGTGAATTTTGCCATTGACTTTCTTTCAGATCGCGGCTACACGCCCATCCAGCCGCCATACATGATAAGGCAGGAGCCAATGTCCGGCGCAGTGATACTGGGCGACTTTCAGGACGTCGTTTACAAGATAGAGGGCGAGGACCTCTACATGATAGGCACGTCAGAGCACGCAATAGCAAGCATGCACATGGACGAAATCCTCGACGGCAAAAAATTGCCGATGAAATATGCTGGCTATAGCCCTTGCTTCCGCAAGGAAGCGGGTGCGCACGGAAAGGATATGAAAGGTATCTTCCGCGTGCACCAGTTTGAAAAGGTAGAGCAGTTTGTCTACTGCCGGCCGGAGGACTCGTGGAAGGAGCACGAAAAGATGCTTGCCCTTTCGGAGGAATTCTTTAGAAAGCTGGGGATCCCCCACCGCGTGATACTATTATGCTCCGGCGACACGGGCAAGATATCGGCCAAGACGTACGACATTGAGGCGTGGATGGCCGGCCAGAACGCATATCGCGAAATCGTTTCCTGCTCAAACTGTGTCGACTATCAAGCCCGCCGGCTGGGCATCCGCTTCCGCGACAGGACGAATGAAGAAACACGCCTTGTGCACACGCTCAACAGCACTTTAGTTGCCACCGAGCGCACGATGGTGGCGATACTAGAGAACTACCAGACTTCCAGAGGCACCGTTCAGGTGCCCGAGGTATTGCAGGACTACATGGGCGAGATAAAGGAGATCAAGCCCCGCAATTGACGCATCGTATATATTATATATTTTAGCCAGAGAAGGAGAGAAGTTTAATGGTTAAAGGAGCGAAGAAAGGTGGCAGGGTCCGCGACAAATGGCGAGACAAACAGTGGGTAGTGGTAAACAAGCCCTCCGGCTTTGAGCCGCAGGTGCCCGTAAACTATGTTCCAGTTACAGACGTTGTACAGGCCAAGGGGCGCACTATTGAAAACACGCTGCACGACATGATGAAGGGCAACCCCGATCAGAGGATGGACCAGCACCAGATCAAGATTTTTGTCCAGATAGACAAGATTATCGACGGCTCCGCAAGCACCATTTTCAAGGGCCACGAATACGCCAAGGAATTCCTCAGGAGCCTTATCCGCCGGGGAAGCTCTATGATCACATTCATCCACGACTACACCACTATGGATGGCCACACCTTCCGCGTTGCAGTTATTGCGTTCACCCAGAGGAGGGTCAACTCGTCCAAAAAGCACGAGATCAGAATGGTGGCCTACAAGATCTTGACCGAAAAGATCCCACAGCTGTCAGTCGACCAGTTCGTCCAGCAGGTGACGGGTAGCAAGGGCGAGGACATCCCAAGGGAGACCAATAGCAAGCTAGGCGCCGAAATACTGACCGAAGCGAAAAAGATAACCGTGATCCGGCACATCGGGATCAAAAAGACAAAGCTGATCTCCACTCCACAGTCAAGGGCTATCGATGAGGCCAAGCCCGTCGAAGCTAGCCAGCCGGCACAATAACATAGCTTTTTAGCCGGCATTTCTCAATATTTTTTCAAATGTCTGAAGGGGACCTGAGATTTTCTGCTGCTCAGGTAAACCTGCTGCTCCACGCCACCGACGATGGCGGCAAGGTGCTCCGTTCGATAGAGAACACGCTTGCAGTGCCTTCAGTGCTCTTCTCAAGCTCGCCTTCAGAGGGGCACTACAATAACAAGATATTCCTGCTCAAGGCAATGCTAGCAAGTCAGGAAGCAGCCGAGCTCGCCCTCCGCATCATGTCGCTTTTGAACAGCTCCGACAGGGAGCGCTTGTCCGGTTTTCTTCACGAATATTCGGACGAAAAGGGGAATCTCTACCTCAGGCTCGACAAGCAGAGGATATGCCAGGGTAAGGTGTCGCTGTCAGAGATGGACGCCATAAGGATAAGATTCAAGCCTGTCAAAAGGTACCGGCCTTCGGACAACCTTGAAAGCTATAGGGGGCTTTTGTCTTCAACCGAATAGATCTTTTTGTCAGTGGCGACTTTGATATTGCAGGGGCAGCGAAAGCACTTTTGATAGGCCGGGTGGGCGCGCCGCCTGACGGCAGGACCTGCAGGGGCGTCATTTACCGGCTGAAAAAGGCGCCACAATCGCCGGCAAAATATCCATACCTGATAGTTTCAGACAATTTAGGCGAGCCTGCAGACGTCCTAGCGATCAAGGATTTCCGCAGGGTCAATGAAAAGCTGAAAAAGAAAGTGAAAAAGGGGACCGGTATTGAGGTGACGGTTGAGCCGGCAAGAAAAATGGATGCCGCCGGCGTCGGCAAGTGGTTCGACGACATCATTAATCTCTATTCATTCTGCCATTCGTCTGGATGCCAGCTAGTCCTTTCAAGCGGGGCATCTTCAATCCATGAAATGCTTTCCGGCCCATGCTTCGACGCAGTATTGAAGAATTGCAGCATTGACCCGCAGCGACACTGGCGCGAAATGAACAGCTGGCTTGAGGCAAGGCTGTCAAGGAGGGTGACTGTCTAGTGCTGAACAGGCGGCCCAAGCGGCGCTACCTGTCAGTCATGCATGC
This sequence comes from Nitrososphaera sp., assembly GCA_035283265.1. Taxonomy (GTDB): domain Archaea; phylum Thermoproteota; class Nitrososphaeria; order Nitrososphaerales; family Nitrososphaeraceae; genus Nitrososphaera. Next base: position 3,489 of record DATEUD010000092.1, on the reverse strand, counting down.
AGGCCCGGCCAGCGACGCAGTCAATGCAATTGTAAAGCGATGTTCTGAACTCTTTGGCTCTATCGCTACAGAAAAAGCAGCGATAAGGCTAGTGAAATCAGAAGGCAACGCGACAATAATTAAGTGCAGGCTGGACCAGCTGGACAAGGTTCTTGTTGCCATTACCCTGACAGACCCGCCGACGGTGACGCTGGACATGTCCGGGAGCATAAAACGACTGAAGTGCAAGCTGGTCTGATACTGCTAAGATTTAAGTTAGTTCGATGCCATAGGACACAGGGGATGAGGTGAGTTCGCTGCTCCAGACTGAGCACAAGCGATGAAGATCTCGCGACGAACCGACCCAAATTTTAGTAAACTTATATTTATTAGCGCTCATTCTATATCGTAACCCAATGGACATAGTTTACGACTACCCGCTTTACAGACCGCCCTCGGAGACCAACTCTATGATATTTCAAGTCACTCTGGGCTGTTCTTTCAACAAGTGCTCGTTCTGCAATATGTACCGGACAAAAGAATATTCCGAGAGGCCATGGGAGGAGCTCAAGACCGAGATCGACATGGCCGCAAAATTCTACCCTGAAACGCGCAGGGTGTTCCTTGCAGACGGGGACGCGCTCAACCTGCCAAAGGACATGATGGTCCAGATCCTGCAGTACTTACGTTTGAAGTTCCCAGTGCTTCAACGGGTGTCGTGCTATGCGATGCCCATGAACCTGCTAAAGAAAAAGGACGACGAGCTGAAGGAAATGAGAGCCGCAGGCCTCGACATGCTCTACGTCGGCATCGAAAGCGGGAGCGACATTGTGCTCAAGAAGGTGACGAAAGGCGCAACCTACAAGACGATCGTTCAGGCGTGCCAGAAGGCTAGGCGCAATGGCTACGTCCTATCGTGCATGGTGATCCTCGGGCTTGGCGGCAAGACATACACCAAAGAGCACATTGCAGACACTGCCCGTGTACTAAGCGAAACGGCGCCGGAATACGTTGGCGCGCTGACGCTCTACCTTGAAGAGGGCGTCTACGACGAGTTCATGACCAAGTTTGGTGAGCCCTTTATTCCACTTGACGACAGCGATGTTCTGGACGAGCTTGAGATGCTTGTCACGGATTTCAGCCCGAAAGCGCCCGTGGTGTTTCGCGCAAACCACGCTTCAAACGTCTACTCGATCGGAGGCACGATGCCGGACGACCGCGACAAGGTCCTGACGCTGATCAAGAGTTTAAAGTCACACCCGGAAATGCTCAAGGCAAAGTTCCTCCGACGCTTTTAGGTACTGGATCTCAATTCAATTTTTACATCATGAAAAGCAATTTCTTTGGCAGGAACAAGAAGCATCGATAGAATTATTAGCCTGAAAGCGTATTTTGGCTCTAATGTACAGCGGAGAGATGGAAGTCCAGGCCAAGAGAAAGGCGCTGGCTGTATTGCAGGACGAAATCACGCGAATCTTAAATTCCTCAAGGGATTTGTCGACGCTCACCACCTCGCTTATCAAGGGCGATGACAAGGACATACAGCATTGCCTCGAGCGCATGAGAAACACCGAAGAAGAAGTCGAAAACCTCCGCAGAAAGATTACCCGCGAGGTGGCCGAAATCGGAAGCCTCATGGCAAACAGGGAGGACATTTTGAGGACCGCTTACATTATTGACGACATCGCCGGCTACATCAGCGGAGTCGCCTTCAGGCTCGCAAACATGAAGCCGTCCACTCTGAAAAAGGCTTCTTTCGACGACGACCTGAAGCAGCTCGTCGGCATGGTTGTCGACACGATTTGCAAGCTGAACGAAATGGGCCGCGCGCTGTCAATCAACCCGCCAAACGCAATCGAACTTGCGCAGGACGTGCAAAAACTGGAGCGCCAGGTTGACGCAAAGTACCGGGCGGTGATTGTAAAAGCACTGAATGAAATTTCTACGACAAAGGATCTACTTCTCTTCAAGGACGCGGTCGAAGGGATCGAAGGCATGGTCGACAAGTGCCAGGAAGCGTCCGACTCGTTCACAATATTGGCACTGAGCATGTAGATGATTAGCGGCAGGCTGGTAGAAAACAGGATCGTAATCTGGGACATACCGGATTCAAGGATTCTTTTTGGTAGTGGCTATTATGGCAAACCTTTGGGCGTCCCAAAGCCCAAGGGGACAGATTTTGACACGCCGCTCGTGCTTGACCTGATAGAGGGGTGCTACCTTGTTGAAAAGAACAAGCTGAAGGTATCTCGGATGGACGGGAAGGCAGTTCCTCTTGCTGAAATAAAAAAGACATGCAAAAGGCAGTATGTCGATTTTGAAACACAGTATTTTGTATTCCAAAACCTCCGCGACAAGGGCTACATCGTCGCGCCTGGCATAAAGTTTGGCTGTGATTTTGCAGTCTACGAACAGGGACCGGGCATTGATCACGCGCCGTACCTTGTTCAAGTGTTCAGGCCGGCAGACGACCTTACCGCGACAGGGGTCGTGCTTGCAGGTCGTCTCGCAACCACCGTGAAAAAGCAGTTTATTCTGGCGATCCCGATGGTAAAAGAGAAAAAAGTGGATTACGTCGGCTTTGACTGGTGGCGCGCCTAGCCAAGCGCCTGCTGGACAACCCTTTCGCCATGCGCCGGCAGATCGAACTTGACAAAGTTCTCGCCGGAGATCGTGAGGCGCGTCGCGTATTTTTCCGAGCCATGCTCGAGCCACCCCTTGTAGCGGACCGAGTTCTTTATTGTGTCAACAATGCTTGGCTTTTTCTCGTTCACTTCTTCATAGCACGATAAGATCTCGCCGAACTTTACTTCCTGCTGTTTGTTGAACTTTGTCAGATAGTATACAAAGATGGCTGCCTTTTCATAGTGGTTGGCCGGTTTTTTGTCGGCATAGAATTCGCGGAGGCCCACCTTGCTTTCGTTGGCTTTCAGGTCGACAGGGATCGGGTGGATCATGACAGCCGGCCTCGGCCCGTGATTGCCGTTGCCTGGCTTTTGCTGCGGCACCTGTTCGGCTGGAGCCAGCGCCTCCTGCTCCAATTCCTGAGGCAGGGCGGCCTGTGCCGGCTGCGTCTTGATCGCAATGTTATGTTCGAGGCCGCGGGAAATTGCTTCCTTTACAGCCATCTTGACAATCTCTTCAAATTTTTCAAGGTGCCTATCAACAAAACTCTCCTTGCCCTCAAGCTCAACGAGGCCCTCCTTGACATTTATTGTAAATCTTGCTTCTGAATCGCCCACTTGCAATATGGCACTGGAGGTTTTTAATTAAGTTGGTGGTACAAGATATTTTGCCAAAATTGCAATTAGAGCATAAACGGCTGTCTTAAATATCTGCGGCACGCTAGCATAGCGCGATGTTTGTTGTGAAAAGGCTCGGCAGGAACGGGATGTGGAGCGCCGTCAGCCTGATCGATCAGAACGGCTCTTTCCGGGGAGAGGCCAAGTTTGAGACGCGCGAAGAGGCCGAGGAATACATGGCCGATTACCTAAAGAGGATGAAAACTCG
>DATEUD010000091.1:0-4119 GCA_035283265.1 Nitrososphaera sp. | reverse complement strand
ACCGTCATAAATTGACTTGGCCCTGCTGATAAAGCCGTTGGCATCCTGGTATTCAACCATCTCTTTTACGGTGCCGTTTTGTACCGCTTCTTCGTATTCATGCTCGGCAGCTTCAAGCACCGATATCATGACCACAGCGTTGAACTTGGGGTCGTTCCTTTCAGCTGCGCTTATGGCCGATTCTTTTGCGTCGTCCAGCAGACCGCTGATCTCGGTCACCGTGGCTTGAAATTCGGAAGCAGAAAGCGAATCAACCTGGCCTGGCAGCGCCGTCAGTGCGCTCTTTAGCTCGGTGTTGAGCTCTCCGTTGTGTTCCTCCACTTCCTCTTCAATGAGCGAATAGTGCTCGGCTATCGGGTGACCTGAGTGAGCTTTCGCCAGCTCGGTGCTATTTTCCTGCTTGTTGGCAACCGCCTGTTCCAGGTGGCCCTTGATGAACTCGATGTTCGCAACAAATTGAACACGCTCTTCGTTCTGGGCAAAGGCTGGCACAGCTACGACAAGAGCCAAAATCGCAGCGATTGTTACAGATGCCGGGGTGTATATTTTCATAGTTAGGTGTGCCTAATTAGGCTGTCCTAATATAAACTATCAATCCGTGAGATTGGCAAATATACCGCTCTGCACTGATGCCGGACATTGGCAACCATCAACGCAAGCCGGGAAGTGGCTGCCCCGCTGGACCGGGTGTGGGACATTGTCGCAGACATTGACAACGAGCCCCGTTACTGGCACGGCACCAAGACGGTGAAAAACATCAGCAGGAGCGGTAACACGATCGAGCGCGAAGTCACGCTCGCCTTCAAGGACGCTAAATGCCGCCAGACCGTGGTGCTCAACCCGAAAAGATCTGTGGAAATAGCAATAACCGAGGGCCCGCTCAAGGGCACCAAAGTAGTCACGCTTTCTCCAAGCGGAAACAGCACGAAAATCGACGTAGTGTGGGACATCAAGCTCGCAGGGTTCCTCGGCATGTTCACAGGGATGGTGAAAAAACACATCGCGGAAGGGACGGAAGAGGCGTTAGAAAGGATCGCAAAAGCAGTCGAATAAATAACCTATTTCTTGCTAGGTAACGCGATGGAGCTTGCCTTCACGGTCGCCAACCTGGCGATCGCCGCGATAATGGCCAGCATCGCAGGCGTGTGGGCATACTTCCTTTCGTACATGATAAAATCTTTCAAGCAGGCTCCCACCTTGGAATCGTTTGACCGCCTAGGCGTGGCCCGATTTCCAAAAGTCAGCGTAATCCTGCCCGCAAGAAACGAGGAGCGATACATTGCCCGCTGCCTGGACAGCCTGCTAGCACAGGAGTACTCTAACTTTGAGATAATTGCAATCAACGACTCGTCAACTGACAAGACGGGCGAAATAATGAAAGAATACGCCAAAGATCCGCGTGTAGTACACCTCAACGCGCCGGCCAAGCCGGAGGGGTGGGCCGGCAAGAACTGGGCCTGCTACCAGGGGTACCTCCGTGCAAAAGGCGAAGTGTTGCTGTTCACAGACGCCGACACCGAGCACTCACCCTCTGCAATGTCGCTTGCGATTGGCCAGATGGTGTCGCAGAACCTCGACGCGCTGACCGCGGTTCCAAAGCTGATCTGCAACGATTTCTGGACAAAGATCACCTTGCCAGCTCTGGCGACTTTTTTGCACACCCGCTTTTCGCCCCTGCGCGTCAACGACCCGAACAAAAAGACGGGATACTTTTTTGGCAGCTTTTTCGCGATTACAAGGAGCACGTACGAGGCGGTCGGCACCCACGAAGGGGTGAGGCAGGAGCTGGTGGAGGACGGCGCGCTCGGCGGCAAAGTCAAGGAAGGCAAGTTCAGACTAAAGATGGTGAGGGGCGAGCGCCAGATTGAAGCCGTGTGGGCGCGTGACCTGCCGACGCTGTGGCAAGGCCTCCGCCGACTCATGATACCGCTCTACTACCAGAACAGGTCGGGCGCCTACATGATCGCGGCGGCCGTGTTCTTTATCCTGTTTGCACCGTTTGCATTCCTGACGTACCTGCCTGCAGCCGCGCTTGCCAACAATATTTCGTTCCAGATCCTGCTGTGGATCCAGCTGGCGGCAATTGCATTGATCATCGCGGCTACGGCCGTCCAGTGCCGGCTCGGGGTATTTGAAAGCCCTGCGTACGCGCTCGCCTCGCCGCTGAGTGGCGCCTTGATTTCCTTTGGCTTTCTGTCAGCAATAGCCGACGCCAGAAAAAAGGGTGCGGTGAGCTGGCGCGACAGGCAGTATACTGTAAGCGAAAACCAGCATCCTATCCGCTAAGATTTTGCGATACAAATCGACGAAACGGCCGTTCCAGGAGCGTGAAACGCCACGCACCTAATCTATCATGCCGCCTGCTATAATGCAGAAATGATGTCAGAACGCAAAAACAACAGGGGAAAAACCCAGATCATGGGCGACGTGCTGGCGCTTGCCACGTCGGGAATAAGAAAGACCCACATCATGTACAAAGGAAACCTCAGCTACGAGCAGGTGCACCTCTACCTTAGCGAGCTTATCGGAAGGAGGCTAATCGCGCAGGACGTTTCGCAGGAAGGGGTCGTCTACAGGACGACTGACAAGGGCAGGGAGTTCCTGTTTTACTACAACCATCTGACCGAGTTCCTCGAAGAGCCGCAGGTTGAGCTGAGCGCGCCGAACGTCAGGTAGGCGCGAGCCGCCCGCAATTTTTCAGTTTGGGCAAAAGATTATTAGCTGATAGAGTGATATTTTCATAGCATTGAACAAGGCGATCCTGGCCGTGTCTATTATCGTTGCAGCCGTTGCAATCTTTTTCGTGTATTCGCAGTTCAACGATCTTTACGACTTTGGCGGCAGCCTGCCGGTTATCGATGACCTTCTGCAGACAAGCGGGGACGGGAGGGCCGGCCTCGACGACAGCGCCTTTGAAGTCGGGCAGGTAAGCACGGTGCAGGCTTCAAATTCGGAACTTGCCCTACCGGACCTGTTCGTCAGAGTGGAAAAGTCGGTCGTGCAGATAACCGACAGCGACGAAACCGATCCGCTCGACTCACGGCTCGGCTCGGGCTTTGTCTACGACAACAACGGGCACATCATAACGAACAACCACGTGGTGAGCGGCGGGGGCAGGCTCGACGTGACATTCCTTGACGGCACTGTATATCGCGCATCGCTAATAGGTTCTGACCCGTTCACCGACCTCGCAGTCCTCTACGTGGAAGAAGTCCCGCAGGAAAAGCTTGTCCCGCTGCCGCTTGCAGACTCGTCCGCGATAAGAGTGGGCGAGCAGGTCGCGGCTATTGGCAACCCGTTTGGGCTTTCCGGTTCCATGAGCGCTGGCATCATCAGCGGCGTCGGCAGGCTCATACCGGCGCAAGAAGCCGGCGACTTTTCAATACCCGATGTCATCCAGACTGACGCGCCAATCAACCCCGGCAACTCGGGCGGCCCAATGCTCAACATGATGGGCGAGGTGATAGGCATCAACTCTGCAATATATTCGAACACCGGCCAGTTCGCCGGCGTTGGCTTTGCGATCCCGTCAAACACTTTAGCCAAGGTCGTGCCATCGCTCATCACTACTGGGTCGTTCCAGCACCCGTGGCTTGGCGTGGCCGGCAGGGACATGACGCCGGGCATAGCAGACCGCCTCGGACTTGAGGAGCCGCGCGGATTTCTGGTGATGGATGTGGTCGCCGGGAGCCCTGCAGAGGCGGCTGGGATAAGAGCGGGTGACGAAGACGCGACCGTAGACGGCGTGCCGGTCAAGCTCGGGGGCGACGTCATTGTCGGCGTCGACAACAAGACGGTAAGAAAGATAGAAGACATCCTGGTCTACCTACAAAGGGAAAAGGCAGTCGGCGACGAACTGAGCCTTACGATGCTGCGCGAAGGGCAGGAAATGAACGTCACAGCAGTGCTGGGAGCAAGGCCCGGCCAACAGGAATCGCCATAATAAAATCGTTTTATGCAGAAATTATCTCGCCCCTGCGTGCCAGCTTTTCTGATAGTCTATCGATTTCGAGGTAAATATCTTGCAAAAGCATGTCTGCTGCGTCTTCGCCGACAATGTTTTGGAGAGCCGTGCGCAATTCTTCGAGAGAGCATGAGAAGGCATTATTCGCGTATATT
>DATEUD010000090.1:0-18337 GCA_035283265.1 Nitrososphaera sp. | reverse complement strand
GAAACATATTGACAAGATAATTAATTGTTGCCGCGCCGGAATGGGCAAGCAGGGCCTGTCTATTCCATAATAAGCGACTATGGTAGGATTATTCCATCTTTAAGGAGTCCGTTTAACCATTCTCTGAATATCGCATGTGATATTGATTAATGAATGGTTAGCGAGTTCTGTTGCAAACTCCGTGTCTAGTATGACCTCCCGAGCGTCGCTTGTTTTTGCTGCCTCGAGGTTGTTAGTCTAAATAAAAAGACGTCCAAGCGAAATCATGGCATTGCTTCAAAGACCAAATTGAACGACGTTTGCGTTGCTCTACCGAACTTTGAAAAACCTGCTGATTTTGCGATTTCCCCTATCCTTGCCTCTCCTGCTTGGACTCCTAGGGCTGGCCCATTTTCATTCAACGAAGCTGGCACACATATCATCGTTGATGCAGAATAGAATACTCTGCCGTGGGTTCAAATTATCCTCTACTCTGTCATTGGCAAAGGGGCTCCACTAGCATCCATGCGCCGCTTTTCTTCTTTACCGTTTCAAGAACATGCTTTGCAGCATCAGCTGGATTGCCCATATCATGGAATCAGTCAAAGAAGGCAACAAGATCATAATCATCTCCGGGATAGTCCGTCGAGCCTGCCACGTCGAATGTTACGTTCTTCAGACCCTCCTTTTCGGCCTGGCCTCTGGCCCATTCAATCGATGGTTTATGGTAGTCAAAACCAACAATCTTTGAATTTGGATAAGCTTTTGCCATTTTCACAAACGCGCTGAATAGTAGAATCAAGGCTTTTGTCTACGAACTGTTATCATATCTAAACATAGAAATCTACGAACAGCACTTGCCCTTCGGGATCGTATGTCCGTGGGGGCACTTTCTCGGGTGCTTCAGGAGGGTGCAGAGCGCGTCCGTGAAAATGTCCTTCATGTGGTGCTCTATACCACAGACCATTTCTTCGTCTATCTCTATCTTAAGCGCGTCCCTCATCAGGACTTCAAGCAGGCGCGTGTTTCGCATCATCTGCTTGCCTATGCGATCGCCTTCGGCAGTCATTTCCACGCTGCCCTTGGTATAGAGCACGAGCTGTGAGCCGTCGAGCTTGCGCAGCATCTGGACGACGGACGGCTGGGTGACGTTAAGGAGCTTTGCTATCGAGCTCACCTTGACTTCGTCTCCCCTTTCGCGAATGTACCATATCGCCTTCAGGTACATTTCGACATGCTCAGACCCGGCCGTACCTACAAAAAGCTCTTCGTCGTTGCTCATCGGTCTTTTCTTTGCAACGGCAGATTCCACGACGGTTAGCTGTTCTCGCTAAACTCTTTTAACCTTATCTCCGCGAGTATAACGCCGTTTTTACCGGGACTTTTTCTTGCCGCTCTGCAAGTTAGAGTCGTCCCACAGGTATTGGAAGTAGCCCTTTGCAAAGCCCGCAAGGCCGGCGTGGTCCGCCCAGATGGCTATAGGCTCAAAGCTGCCGCCCTCGCCGGTGCCTTCCCCAAGCAGGATGACTACGTGCTTGCCGTCGCCTATCACTCCGCCCCCGAAAAGCCCGTCCTTGAGCCTGACTTCTGCCACCCTGGAAAGGGCCTTGACCGTGTCGGGGTTTATCTTGGCAGAAGCAAGGACGTGTATCTTTACGCCCCTGTCGTGAAGCGTCCTTATAACCGGCTGGAGCGGCTTGGCGACGTTTTCTGCCACGTGGGGCAGCGCGACCAGCAGCTCCTGCTGGCTGTTCTGGATTATTTCGTTGACTTTGGCGGCGATGTTAAAGACTCCGCGTGCGACCCAGATCTCGGGCCGCTCCTTGATGCCACTCTTTGTATACATCGGCATCAGCTCATTGACAACAGTGCTCTGGCTTTCTCGGAAGTTGTTCTCGTGGTGAAGCCTCATTGATTCGAGAGCGCTTGAGGGCGACTTGGGGAAGAACTTTTGCGGCCTCGAGCTGTCCGACTCGAGCCAGCCCTTCTCCTCGAGGCTGTTGAGGACTTCATAAATCTTCGAGTAAGGCACGCCTGACTTTTTTGAAATGTCCGCTGCTGTCATAGAGCCGGCATCGAGCAATGACAGATAAACACGTATCTCGTAGCTCGTCAAGCCAAGGTTTTCCATCGCCTTCCTTGACCTGTCGCTAATGCTCAATTCTTCTCAAACTGAGCGATCGAGCTATATTAAGCTGCCCGGTGAGGGCCGTTCAGGCAGTGCCGGCTAAAATCTGGAGCTTTTCTCACGATTTGTGCGTAGAATTATACCTATTCACCGTAGGAATTAGTAGGTTAGCTTTATATATAAAATGTAGAATGTGTCCAGTAAGGTAGTATCATGGACCTAATCCAAATTTCGAACGTGTCTAGCAAAAGCGTAGCAGTTAGGCGAACGATAAGGTTTACGCAAAGCATCTGTCCAGATTGCAACATGATTCTGGATGCAGAGGTCTTTGAAAGGGACGGCAAGGTCTTTATGACCAAGACGTGTCCGTCACACGGCGAGTGCGAAGAGCTGTACTTTGGCTCGTACGAAATGTACAAGAAGTTCAGCACATACTGGATGGACGGCAAGGGCGCTCATGCTCCAAACGTAATGATCGACAAGTGCGCGTGTCCAAACAACTGTGGACTTTGCACCAACCACCTTTCACACTCTGGGCTTTCAAACATAATTATCACAAACAGGTGCGACCTGACGTGCTGGTACTGCTTTTTTTACGTAAAGAAGGGCCTTGAAGGCGCTTACCTCTACGAGCCAAACATGGAGCAGGTAAGGGCAATGATGAAGACGCTCAAGGCAGAAAAGCCGATCGCAGGCAACTCGATCCAGATCACGGGCGGCGAGCCAATGCTCCGCGACGATCTCCCAGAAGCCATAAAGATAATGAAGGAAGAAGGGATAGACCATGTCCAGCTGAACACCAACGGCATAAAGCTGGCCTTGTCGCCGGATACAATGAGGCAGATAAGGATGTCTGGCGTCAGCAACCTCTACCTTTCGTTCGACGGCGTAACCCCGAGGACAAACCCGAAGAACCACTGGGAAATCCCATACACGCTGGAATCGGCGAGAAAGTGCGGAATGACAGTGGTGTTCGTCCCGACGGTGATCAAGTCAATCAACGACCACGAGCTGGGCGGCATTATCCGGTTTGCACAAAAGAACCTTGACGTGGTCCAGGCGGTCAACTTCCAGCCGGTGTCGCTAACAGGCAGGATGGGCAAGAAAGAGCGCGAGAAATACAGAATCACAATTCCAGACTGCATCGAGAGGATCGAAGAGCAGACAAACGGCGAGATTTCAAAGGACGGGTGGTTCCCGGTTCCATCGTGCATGCCTATGACAAACATCATCGAGGCTTTCAGCAAAAAGCCAAAGTATGAATTGTCAATACACTTTGCATGCGGCGCAGGAACGTACGTCTTTGAAGAAATGGACACAAAGAAGCTGATACCGCTGACATCGTTTGTCGACATCAAGGGCGTCCTTGAATACTTTGAAGAAAAGGCCGACGAGATCAAGTCAGGCGCCAACAGGTACTGGGCGATGCTTGAAGTCGTGCGCAAGCTAAAACAGTTCGTCAACAAGGAAAAGCAGCCGCACGGGCTAGACCTGGCCAAGATGTTCTCGAGCATTTTGCTAAAGCGCAACTTTGACTCGGTGGGCTCGTGGCACGTCCGGTCAATGTTCCTTGGCATGATGCACTTCCAGGACAAGTACAACGAAGACCTTGAAAGACTCCAGAGATGCGACATCCACTACCTGACACCGGACCTCAGAATCATCCCGTTCTGCGCATTCAACGTCATCCCAGAATGGTACCGAGACAGGATACAGAAGAAGTTCAGCATCCCGGTCGAAGAATGGGAGCAGGCACACGGTCAGACCCTCGAAGCAGGACTCTACAGGGGCCTGATGAGAAAGGGCAAGCCGGAAGCCGAGATGGGCTGCGCAATGTCAGAAATGCACCGGGCAGCTGCCGCAGCGTCCGATGACCACAAGGGTGTCGAACTCCGCAACAATATGGCTGGCGCGTAAGCGCACACCTTTTCTCTTTTTGTTACATTCTATGCCTGTACCACTTGTAGATGTAGTAGGCAGCGCCGATGATTATTATGGCAATGACAAGCGGCCACAGGAAATAGATCACTATTGCGGCCACTATGATAAGGGCCGCTATAATCATGATGTCTAGCGCCCCCAATGGCTTTGCCATGGTGGACTAATTGCTGCTGTGCGCTAAATTCCTTTAGGTGCATTCGATGGTGTCAGGTTCCTGCCACTGGTCTGCCAGTTCTAAAGCGCGCCTGCCCTTCAGCGTAATGGAATAGATCCTGCATGTGCCGGCAATCACAACTTCGCTTACAAGGCCGTAATATAGCAACTTGACTACGTGGGCATTGACTGCCTTCCAGTCAATGCCAAGCTCGTGAGACAGCTGGAGCTTGTTCTTTGGCTCAAGGAGCGACCTGAGGAGCATCGTTCTCGTCGTACCTCCTTTCATTTTGACAAGCAATTCAAATACACCGCAGCACAGGCCATTTTCTGTCCATCTTGACCTTGTCAAGCCTCGCCATATGCCGCGCCGGTCAAAGGCGCCAACATCAAGTGCTAGCTCGGCCCCTCCAAGCTTTCTTGTCTGGAGGTACATCATCTGGTTTGCCATTGCTTTGCTGTCATTCCCGGCCCTAGATTCCGTGCCGGAGCGGTAATCAACAAATGCTGCATGGGTAAGCGTCAGGGCTGTAAATAGAAACAACGCTAGGCTTAGGGTTTTCGTGGTCATTTCAGCGGAGCGGACCTCCTGCTTGCAGCAACAGTACAACATACGCTTGCTAGAGATAAGAATCTTCGGCATCTAGACACTATACCTGCCATACCCCACTATACCATTCTTGCGAAGGTCCCACATTGGAGGCAGTATCCAGAGGTCGCCCTTTGCGTCGGCCTCGAGGTCCAGTTTTGGAAGTACGTTTGATGGCGGGCCCTGCAGCGACGCGGGCCCATCATACGCCTTGCCTGTCAGCGGGTCGTACATGCTGCCGTGGCAGGGGCAGGCGCCTGCACCGCCGACCATCCTCGAAGGGTCTAGTTCATGTGGCCTGCGCGGGAAATACTTCCACAGGCACCAGAGGTGTAAGCATACCATGCTATACAGCCGGAAAGACGAAACGTCGTCACTGCCGCCTTCAAGTTCCACAGGCAGCCTTATCAGCTGCCAGGTCCTGAACGCCTCCTTGTCCAGTACTGGATCGCCGGTCTTGGGGTAGATCACAACCTCAGAATGATTTTCCGGGAATGTGTATATGTTGGCCGGCTCGCCTCTCCTGATCTCTATTTTTGCCTTTTCTGCCGCGCTCGTGCTGGTGTTTGGAAGGAACTTGCCCCAGTCGACAAAGGGCGCAAACGTCATGACAGTTCCGGCGGCCACCATTAATTTTAGAAAGTCGCGCCTGGACATCCTGCCAGTGACAGCCGGATAGTGGGCGCTAGACATGAGTTAGAATGGCCACGAGTCGATATAAAGCTTGATCCGAACGTTTGGACAAAATCTTAAATATCGATTTTCTGAAGCGGTCAAACTTAAAATTGGATCAGGTGCCTGCCAAAACTATGAATCTGGAGCAGTGGTGCCAGCTCGACGAGCGGATCTACATTGCAGAGATGGACGAGCGCTACAAGCAGCACGCCGGCCTGAAGTACAGCGAGCGCGTGATAGAGCAGCTGGCCGAGATGAGGGCTGTCAGCGCCAAGACTTTCCTTGGCTCATTTTCGCAGCCAAGGGAGCTTTTCCTGAGCTCGCTTGAAAATATCGCAGATTCGTCGACGAAAAAGCTGGAGCTCAAACTATACAACTTGCGCAACCAAAAGATCGTTTCTTCGAGCCAGCGTTTTGGAGCGGCTCCCGTCAACTGGAGCACATGGCGGCAGTTCAACAGCGTACAAAAAGACCCGGCAAAGCGCAAGCAGGTATTTGACGAATTCATTTCCAAGACAAGACACATTTCGCCGGTCATCGAGGAGCGGTTCGATCAGGTGGGAAAAATATACCGCGAGTACTCGGGCAGGAAACTGAGCCCGCTTGACGGCTACCTTGAGAATGAAAAGATATCGCATTCGCGGCTGATCAAATTTGTAAAATCGATGGGCCGGCAGGCAAGAAAGCCCTTCCAGGAGGCGCTTGCAACGATTTCGAAAAAAGTGCTTGGAAGGGAAGCAGAATATTACGACGATTTCTATTTCTTCCGCAATAGGGTGTACGCCGACCTTGAAGAAGAATTTGAAGGCGTAAACCCACCAGAGCAGGTCAGACGCACGCTTGCCGCCATGCAGTTCAACCTATCCCCAATCCACTTTGACACAGAAAACAGGAAGAACAAGTACCCGTCACCGATATGCTTTTTCGTGCAGGTGCCAGAAGACATCCGCGTGCTGTACAAGACCGAGAGCCCATACTTTGACCTGCAGGGGTGCTATCACGAAATGGGCCATGCGGTGCACGCCTCCTCGATAAACCCGCAGGCGGAATACTGGAACAGGTACAGCTTTTCGATGGGCATCGCCGAGATATTCTCGATATTTCTGGAGCGGCTCACAAAGAACAGGAAATACCTGTCATCGCTCGGGGTGCGCAATAAACGGACCCTTGAAGAAATAGAGGCAAGGAACAAATTCATGGAGCTCTTTTTTGTCACCTTTTATACGGCCAACTCGCTTATGAAGGCGGAGTTCTGGCGCAGGAAACTATCGATGGAAAAAGCAAGCGAACTCTACTCAAAACTGGTAAAGGAATACACCGGCCTTGAAATGCCCGGAGAGTACTGGATGCTCCACCACATACTGCCGGACGCGGTGATGTACGTGCCAAGCTACCTCTTGGCGGCAGTCCGCGCGGCCGAGCTTGACTCCCACCTGCAGGGAAGGTTCGGCGAAGAGTGGTGGGCGCAGACAGAGACTGGAAGCTATATCCGCGAAATAATGGAGCCGGGCGCCGGGATAGACCTGTCAAGGTTCTCGAGGCTTGACAGCCGACTGTTCATAAACGAAATAACACTATAGATCGCATGCAGATAGATCATCTAAATGCTCTCTGGCGAGCTGGTTTTTAGGGTTGCGAGAGCAATACTCATTCATGAGTTCGCCCAATAGGTGCAAGTGTGACGAATGCAGAAGCGCCGAAATGATCCTGCAGGAGCTTGATCGAATAGCTCCGGTAAGGTTCGTCTCAAGAGAAAGGGAATTGATAAGCGCGGGCGTGGAATAGCCTAAAAGACTACGCCCACAGCAGCCTTTTCTTCCTTCGACATCTCGCGGTAGCCGTTCTTGTCGATAATGACCACGTTGATGCTGTCGCCGGTCCCAGCGTTTCTCCTGATTGCGGCAGCTATTGCCTGCATCGCAACCTTGTATGCCTCGTTTACGCTCATGTTGTCCTTGAATTCTGACTCGAGGTAGCCGTACGCGACAGGCGAGCCGCTCCCAGTGGAGATGAATTTTTCAGTCGTCATCGAGCCAAAGAGATCGATGTTGTAGATGTTGCTGCCCTCGCTCTTTGTGTAGCCTGCCATTATTATCTGGACATAGTACGGGAAGTATCGCTGGTTGAACAATATGTTTGAGCAGAGCCTTGCAGCAGATTTGACTGGCATCAGCTCCCTGCTCTGGAAGCGGTAGATGTTGGCGTTGTAGCGCATCGTATCGACAAGGTTCTGCGCGTCGGCAACGCCGCCGGCAATGGTCATTGCAAGGTGCTGGTCGACCTTTTGGATCTTCATGACGTGCCTGTCGGCAATAAAGAGCCCCGCGCTTGCGCGCGTATCGGCTGCTAGCACCACTCCGTCCTTGCATATCAGGGCGCAGGTGGTGGTTCCCTTCTTTATCTGATCGGCAATGTAATCGGGATATCTCTTGTCCTGAGGGTGCATATACTGAGTTGACTGAAGCCCTACCTGATTTAAAACTATCTGCCTGTTTGTTTTATATTCCCCCTACGACATTTTTCCATTAAGCTTGCAGCCAAAGACGATATTTGAAAAGATCTGGGACAGCCACGTCGTGTACGAAAAAGAGGGCGGCCCGTCATTGCTGTACATTGACAGGCACCTTGTGCACGAAGTCACGTCGCCGCAGGCCTTCGACGGGCTCAGAATGAATGGCCGGCGCGTCAGGCGTACAGATCTTACGTTTGCCACCATGGACCATAACGTCCCGACAAGCGACAGGTCGCTTCCAATCGTGGATCAAATTTCGTCGATACAGATCAAGACGCTTGCTGTGAACTGCAAGGAGTTTGGAATAACGCTCTTTGACATGCACAGCCCCGATCAGGGAATCGTGCACGTGATAGGTCCCGAGCTCGGGCTGACCCTGCCGGGCACCACGATCGTATGCGGAGACAGCCATACCTCGACCCACGGCGCGTTTGGCGCCTTTGCGCTTGGTATCGGCACAAGCGAGGTGGAGCACGTGCTTGCCACCCAGACCATGTGGATGGACAAGCCCAGGACGTTTGCGATTAACATCGAAGGCAGGCGCAGGAATTCTCACGCGGTGACTGCCAAGGACATGATACTCTACGTCATAAAGACGATTGGGACAGCGGGCGGCACTGGCACCGTCCTTGAATACCGAGGCGAGGCGATATCTGATCTTTCAATGGAAAACAGGATGACGATATGCAACATGTCTATTGAAGCCGGCGCGCGCGCTGGCCTTGTGGCGCCTGACAGGGCGACGTTTGACTTTGTCAAAGGTAAACGCTACGCGCCAAAAGGCGGCCAGTTTGAAAAAGCGGTTGAATACTGGACGGGCTTACAGACCGACCCAAACGCCAGATTTGACAAGTCTATCAGCTTTGACGTAAGCGCTCTCGCGCCGCAGGTCAGCTGGGGCACCAACCCCGGAATGGTGGTGGATGTGACGGGCGCGGTGCCACACCCTGACGAATTTGCCAGAGGGAACGAGAACGAGCGCAAGGCCGCGCTCCGTGCCCTCGAGTACATGGCGCTCGCGCCGGGAACGCGCATGACAGATATTAGGCTGGACAGGGTATTCATCGGATCGTGCACAAATTCGCGGCTTGAAGATCTGCTGGAGGCATCGACCATTGTAAAGGGCAGGAAGGTCTCGCCAAACGTGCGGGCAATGGTTGTGCCGGGGTCGCAGCAAGTCAAGGCGGCAGCAGAGCAGCTGGGCCTTGACAGAGTGTTCAGGGAAGCCGGCTTTGAATGGCGCGAGTCGGGATGCAGCATGTGCCTTGGCATGAACCCCGACATACTTGAACCCGGCGAGCGCTGCGCAAGCACCTCAAACCGCAACTTTGAGGGGCGGCAGGGTACCGGCGGCAGGACGCACCTGGTGAGCCCTGTGATGGCTGCGGCGGCTGCAATCGAGGGACACTTTGTGGACGTAAGGGAGTGGTTCTAGGTGGAGCCCTTTACTGTCCTCAAGAGCAAGGCGACGCCGCTTGACAGGGTCAACGTCGACACCGACCAGATAGTTCCAAAGCAGTTCCTAAAACTTGTTAACCGGACCGGCTTTGGCAAGTACCTGTTTTATGACTGGCGCTTTGACAGGGACGGCCGGCCAAGAAGCGACTTTGTGTTGAACAACCTGAAATATTCCGGCCGGCAGATCATGCTTGCGCGGGACAACTTTGGTAGCGGTAGTTCTAGAGAACACGCAGCATGGGCAATCCTTGACTATGGGTTCCGCGCAGTGATCGCACCGTCTTTTGCGGACATTTTCTACAATAACTGCTTCAAGAATGGCATACTGCCGGCGCGGCTCAAGCCGGACGAGGTGGACTACTTGTTCAGGAACGAGGACCTCGACATGGAGATCGACCTTCCAAAGCAACTGGTAGTGGCAGGCGGCCGCAAGATGCACTTTGAGATAGATGAGTTTCGCAAAGAAATCCTGCTCAAAGGGCTGGACAGCATAGGACTCACGCTAAAGTTTGAAGGCCACATTGCAAAATATGAAAGGCAGAACCAGACGTTTGCTCCGTCCAGCTGACAAGATTTTTATCCTGAGCCCCGTTGAGGAAGGTGAAGGCAGTTGGCCGGCATTGTCGCCATTTACAGTCACGGCACGAACAACAAGAACATCATCTATTACCTTGCCCATTCGATGAGGATGCTCCAGCATCGGGGCAAGGCGTACTGGAAGATGATGGTGGGCAACGCTGCTACCGGCGCCGAGGGGTGGCTCCCGGCGGACGCCGCGATCCTGCGGATCGTCCAGAAGGAAAAATTGCACGGCAGCAACGGCATCGGCTACCTCTCAAAGAGGCCGCCGCCCTTTCCAAGCATGAACAATATCTGGGTCGCGTTCGACGGGTTCTTTGTAGACACTGAAAAGTTGCACCTGCATCCATACATCGGGCCGGCAAGGGACTCTGACTCGCTTTTCAAGATTTACCACATTTTCACACAGCTCTTGATCCAGAGGCAAAACCCCGAAAGGGCGGCAGAATTCCTGGACAGACACCTCAGGGGCAACTTGATAGTAAGGGTAGGCGACGAGATTTACGCGTACCGCGACAGCACCGGCTTCAAGCCGCTCGTGACTGCGACCAACCGCGACAGCACACTCAACATCATCGCCTCAGAGAATTCGCTTCGCACGTCGCTTATCGACATGGAGTTCTCTGACGTCCCGCCAGGCCAGCTGCTAAAGATGAGCAAGAAGGGCGGACTTGAAGTCCTCGCCAGCATGTCGACCATCAAGATGATGATGGACCCGTTCGAGTTCATACGCGAATCAAACGTGGTTGCGACAGTCAATGGCAAGAGCATCTACCAGATCCGCAAGAACATCGGCAAAGAGCAGGCCAACTTTTTGTCAAAAGAGCTGGACATCGACTCTGCCTACGCCGAGCCCGACTACACCCGGCCCATGACGCTTGGCTTTGGACTTGAATACCAAAAGCATTCCAGTGGGTTCGAGATTGCAGAAGGAATTATCAAGGACAGGTACGACGACGCGGACCACATGATCGACTTTTCAGAGCAGGTCAGCAAGAACAAGCTGCTCACCACAGGCAGGTCGCTCAAGTTCGTCATGCAGAACCTCGTGCATGGCAAAAAGATAGCGACGGTGCAGGGCACCATACAGACCGGAAGCACCACCCGCGAGACGATATACTACCTGAAGAACGCGGGAGCAAAGCACATAGACGTCATCGTGAGCTACGTGCCGACGGTTGACGGAAGGCAGGCTGGATTGTACACGCAAAACCGCGACCTAGTTGCAAACAAGTACGTGGGCGAGGCATCCTCAATAAACGAGCTGAACCAGAACATCGCTAGGGAGATCGGCTCTGACTCTGTGTACTATAACTCGCCGGCAGTCCTGGCAAAGGGCATAGGGGTGCCAGAGAACAACCTCTGGTTCCCCGAATGGGTAAGGTTCCTCGATTACAAATGAAGGCAGGCGATATTGAACAGGGCAGAGTCAGCCGACCGCCCGACAAGATAAAGGTGCTTTTGGCCGGGGGCTCACAAAAAAACCAGGGCTTTGTCATCAAAAAGATAGAGATGAGGCAATATGTTGAGCGCAAGGATGAGCAGCTCGGAGAGTATTCTCTACTTACGGTTGTGGTAGAGACCGACAGGGGGACGGTGGAGATGAAGTACGACGAAGGCTTTAGGGGGCCAAGCGCGCTCGAGTCTGCCGTGACAATGCTTACGCAATACGTCGGGCTTGCGTCGCTGATAAACCGGGCCCTGATAGAGCTTCAGCGGCAATGAACCCGGCGTAACAAATTTTAATGCGCTACGTTAGAATAATGACGCACCTGTAAAATATAGCTAGGAAGTCGATCACAAGCCAGTGGCATTGAATAGCGGAATAACAAAATTCAACTTTCTCCACCGGGAAAAGATGTGCACATGCGGGCACCACATGAAGTACCACATCCAGGGTGCTTCAAAGTGCCTTTTTGGAGTGTGTAGCTGCGACCACTACCACTACCACGGCTAGAGCAGCTTTTCCGCCTCGCTAAGTGAGTTGACCCTCACGGGCCAGTAAAAATCCATGTTCCATGGCTGGCTGAAAAGCATCGCTGACTTGGGCGCGACAATGCCCACAAGGTTCTTTGGTGCGTCGTCAATCAGCACATCAAACGGGTAGCTGGCCTTGGGCACAGCATCGTAGACAAACAGCAGCTCGTCCGCGTAGACACGGTGCAGGTCAAGCCACATGGCGACATAGGGCGCGGTTGGTCTCTCCCTCTTTGTGATTATCGAGATCCTGTAGCCCTTTCGGTGGATGCGCTTTGTCACGTCGCCGATGTCCGGCTCTGTCGGCGGTATTTCGCGCCACCGGTACTTCCACACGTAGCTAAAGTAGCGGTTGACCAGGTCGGGCGTTATCGACAACACCGTGGGTATGTCCCAGCTGATGATCTCTTTTTTCGTGACCTGCATCTTGCTTCGCTTGCTGTACTCGTCTGCCCAGATGAACATCACGTCGGCAAGGACCGAGTCGACGTCGATCGCCACAGTCCTGACCGCCTTAGTGACCTTTGGTGCTTCCTCTTCCGGCGTGGTCAACATGATCGGCAGTAAACATTGCGTATTTATAGAATATCAATGGGGCCGGCCGGATTCGAACCAGCGACCTCCAGCGCCCGAGGCTGGCATCCTACCAAGCTAGACAACGGCCCCCTGAATTTCAGGGGTGTGTGGATGCAGTCCGTATATTATATGTTAATACGAGTGGTTGTCAGTCTTGTGCGACCTCAACTCTTTAAAGCTGGCAAAAGAGCGCCGGCATTTTTCGCACTGCCACTGCTTGGACTTTGCGTCGTGATACGATTCGAACGCATGCTTGCCGACGCGGTATGTCCGTGTCCGGTGATCGTAGGTCACCGGGTTATGATTGATTCTGTACTTGATGCTGCTCAAACCGGATTCTTGATTCATTATTCTTGACTTAAAAATAGACTGGTGGCATAATACAGAAGTTAGTTTTACACTTTGCTATCATTGATCCTTGGATCAGCTTGCCGATAAAGTACGGTAAGACTGAAAAGTCAAGGCGCAGCTTGTAGGAGATACAATTTGTCAAACCGCATATGACATTAGAGGAATAGAACGCGCGGAACGCGGCAGGTTTTGATGTTAAAAGGATGAGAGATCACTCAACCTGGCTATATCTAAGCAGCGAATTTTATCATACCTTTGCGTTTATGGTAATCGAGATGGTCTGGGTTTCTAGAATTCCACACGGATGCTAATAACAGACAAGTGTGAGGATGCGCATGCCAGTATCATAAAAGACACTGGTAGTTCTTAGGGACATTTTGATCCCTTGGTATTATCGGGTGTAGGACTGGTAATTTCGGGTGATGGCTCGGTGTTAACTTGGGGTGACGGGGAAGTAAGAAAGAGATGCGACACTATTGAGAAATCGGGGGAAACTTCCAGCGTGTGACTTTGGCTGCTGCGACCTTTGTAGATATGACTTTTCCCGTCCTACAGGGCCAAACAGGCAAGGCATATTCTAGGCACTAGTTCCTATCGCAAATTTGAGTGTCGCTTTGTCTACACATCGAGTCCACAGTACTTCTGTGCTTTTTGGTACCATGGTACCAATTCTGGTACCAATTTTGGTACCATGGTACCATGATGGTACCATGGTACCGGTACCATGGTACCATGGTACCATGATGGTACCTGAAACTAGGGTGAAAAACCCTGTTTTCAGGTGAAGAATGAGTGAAAACAGGGTTTGGAGTTCATGAGACAAGAAAAGGTGAAACCATCATTCTTCAGGTGAAAACCCAGGTTTTCACTCCAGTTTCACCCGCCGGAAGTGAATTGGTACCAAAATTTGGTACCATGGTACCATCATGGTACCAGAAATGGTACCATCATGGTACCATCAGATTACTTATCTCTTCGATCAGGTCACCAGCTGGATTTGTTGTATTCGTGAAATGTGACTCTGTTTCCAGCTCTCGGACTTCATACAGTATTGTTGTAAAGAAACCATAAATCGTCATCTTGGTGCATATAATCCGACTATTGTCCCCAAGAAAGTAAGGGGGTCGGCGGGGTTTGGATGTCATAGGAAAACGGGTTCAGTGGTGGCTTTGTATTCCAATAATGCAGCATACAGTGGCAACTTGGGGGAAATCGTCGGTTGTCAAGATAGGGATGCAGCAAAAGACATATGAACACACGAACTGCTATAGTTACGTTTACCATTTTTTTTCATGGCTAATCATGTAAGATCTAATGAGAGTGGATTGAACTAATCTCCCTAATTCACCGATCCTTGACCCAAAATCACCGTATCTCAACTCTCTATTAACTCCAACAATTGTTCGCGACATCACGTAGATTGAAGAGATAGATTTATCTTCATCAACTCGCTAGGCAGTTTAAATGGCTGATGCGATGTTCATGTACAGCGTGACGGCTGGAATATTCGCTTTCCTTGTGGCGATCCTCTTTGGGTCAAGGGGAGCGCGAAGGCGCCGCGGGTCTGAAGATCATATCGAATCCGAATCGCATTCCCATACATCTAGCGGTTCGGGCGGCGGAGGAAGGAGAATCAAAAAATTCAAGTCAGATGGCACGCCCGTATACGAATAGGAAATTGCTGGCAACAAACACGTGTATTGCAAACACGTTAGCGTACCTGTTCATTGTTGCTCTTTTAATAACATGGACGTGAAAACAGATCGTTGACCTAGATAGATTCAGCGGGCAGATCCAAAAAGGTTAAGGCCGGAAGAAATGGCCGCACAGCTGCTCGCAAGAAAGAATCCATCCACGATGTGAGCTCCGGTGTGCCAGCCCACTGAGAGCTATTACTATTATTTTTCTTACTGTTCCTTTTTCCAGAAGGCCAATAGGACCGGTCTGGCAAGGTTGGAAAACAAGCAATTCTTCAAGATAGCGGCTGACCCAGCGTGTCAACAAAATGCAAGCGAGGCAGAATATACGTGCCCTGTCTGCAAGGCAGCATTCAAGGAAAAGATCCTGCTGGCAATCCACATCGGAACAAAGCAGTAGCATTTGTCATACGTCAAAAGGCACAGGATCAAAAAGTCTAGCGATTGCTAGCCCTCTTACTCTTTTTGCTTCTCTTAATATGTTTCTGTTTCTTCTTCATCTTTCTCCAGACGCTCTTCTTTGGCTGTTCCTTTTTGTGGCATGTGCATGTACATCTGAGAAAGTAGTTTGCATCAATTGGCGAAACTTCTTTCTTCAATACTGCCCACCCCGTGCATTTCGAGTGATTGCCTACTTCGCAAGGCTTGATTAACCTATCAACTACGATATCCCTGCTTTTATTCAGAACGAGCGTTTTTACTGCTGAACGTGATGCCTTAATCATTTCTTTTGCCATTAAGAGATTATGGATTACTTAAATAGATTTGCGCAATGCTTCTACTTCCATAAGCGGATCGTGAGCGGGCCCAGAGGGACATGGCACAATAGAGGGACGAGACTTCTCCCTTTTTCGGACTGTTCCTATGATAGAAATGCTACCAAGACAAGGGTTGTCATAAGTAGTGATTATGTTACGAGGCAAAGGCTCAATACCTGTGTTTGGGTAACTGAAAGTGTGAGCGGCTGGAGTTCATCAATGTTGGTATTGATTCTGTCCTTCGCCGCATTATTTTCATTGTTGTATTTCTCCGAGGTTATTCCAAACAAGCCTAGAGTGTTAACTGTAATTATTCCTGAACGTACCGCAGAATCTACTTCAGAAAATCACAATTTTGAACCTTCAACGATCAGGGTGTTTATTGGTTTGAACAACACTGTGAGATGGCATAATCAGGACGGTACCCTCTATACCGTGGTTGCTAGTAGTGAGGATGATCCTCTTTTCCATAATGCAACAAGAATACAATGCGAAAATAACGACCAAAACAACTGCCTCATGATACCTGGCAAGAATCACCTATTGCCTGGCGGAACTTTTGAATTTACATTCACAAAACCGGGAGTATTTGATTATCATAGTGTGCCTCATCCAAATATGCACGGAACCGTTGTAGTCTATCCGGCAAATTGGCTGGCAATAGACACTACACCAACTCTTACTGAAGATGAAGTTGCGAATATTACTAGGGATGACATTGAATCGAAGGTTTCACCTTTGCATGCTGACAAGTTTCTACTTTTTCCAAGGTACTTTGGACATCCGTTAACCTTGGTATATGTACATGAGAATGGGACTGAATATTACATGCATAGTGGTGATACTTGTGCAGTAGATGGATTGTGTGGAATGGGCAAGGATCTCGAAGACGCTATTAAGGGTCATCTAGCATACATCGTTGACGGCGACTGGCAGGATACTTCGGTTTGGAATTGCAATCACTTCATTTATGGGGTCGATGCGAATACTGGAAAGATCCTTTTCGCTGAACTTGATGAAAATGGTTCATGTTATGTCCAGCCTCCAGATTGGTATCCTCAATGATGAGACATTACATAATTAGCCATTATGACGTCCGCCCTCTAACTGCTCAAGACTTTAGCACGCGTAAATGATGCATAGAGGTTAAATCTTGTTACTGCTAGCTGGTATCATTAGACTTTGCAATGGCTAGTCTTCATATCAATCATTTCAGTATTGATGCTCGTTCAGATAGTATGCTCTCCGCGCTTTCTTTTAGGCAGCGCTTCAGAATCTAATCCAGTCATTGTTATTCCATATGATTCCGAATCAAACGCATATGAATCAAAATTCATTCCCGATCAACTTAGGATCGTGATTGGCGTAAATGATACTGTTACATGGAGAAACGATGACTCTGTTTTTCACAGGTTAATTGGAGAACAACTATACGTTTCGGCAAAGCCGGTTGATTTCGGAAAGTCGGTCATTCTATACCCGGAAGATTCTATTTCTGTGACTTTTCAGGAAACTGGGTTGTATGGATACCGCGATCAAGACAAGTCTTGGATGTACGGACTTATCGAAGTTTTGCCCCACGAGGCTCTGAATGCACAGCTTGATATTTCAATCAATGGTTTGAAAGACTCCTACACTTTAGGAGAACCTGTAGAATTTACTGTAGATGCCAAGGGATATGAGACAGGCTGCGGATCCTTCGAGGTAGAGTTAGAAAAAATAAGTAACACCACAACTTCCGGCATGTTAGGAGATACTTCAAATCAACCTTTTAGGAAGTTATGGGCCGCGGTCTTTGATTGCCTCGCGGATCCTCCTTTCAGAGACATAGATGAGCATCTTCCATATCCCTCAGGACATGATACAGCACAGACTCTAACAGAAACTCCCGAGGAGAACGGAAAATACAGGGTCACCGCTACGTTTGCAACCTCGATTACAACTTATAGTGAGGTGAAGGAATTTGTTGTTAGGGCAATATCTCCCACAAATCCGGTAATGAAAAATGCAGAAGGATTGATACTTAACGCAACAACCCAAGGACAACCAGTAGAGGTTTCGATAACAGTCTACAACACTCTAGGCCATACCCAGCCATTTGTGGCGATTTTGGAAGCTAGAGACGATGGGGGAGTAACAGAATTTCTTGGCTTTACGACAGGAAGACTTGAAGATGATGGTCTAAGAGACATACGAATGTCGTGGACGCCTCAAAAAGCTAGCGATTATTACCTACTTAGAACATTCTTGATTACTGGATTTGAAGAACCTGAAATACTGTCCGAGATTAAGTTGAACGGAGTGGTGGTCGAGTAACTGAAGGTACATAGCAATTGTGATTTTCTTAAATTCCATAATTACCATTTTGATGTATGACTTCGTAGAGTCTCTTCCGTTCTTCACGACTCTGCTGATAACATCATGCCATGTTCGAATTGCCCAAATGTCCTAAAACGCTATATGATTCAGTATTGATCATAATGTCTAGGTGTGGCAAATAAGGCTACAATCGCAACAGTCCTGAGCGTTCTGATGGTAGGCATCGGGCAGGCTTATCTTGGTCGATTCTATCGAGGCGCGATCATGTTTGTTGTCGGAATTGCACTAGTCCTCACACTGTACTTTTTGTTTGGGCCCTTCGGTGTCATCTTCGCAACTGCATATTGGATCTGGAACATTTTTGACGCTTACAAAATAGGTCATGCGAAGCAAGCTGATAATGCAAAGCCTGAACAATGTCCAAATTGCTCTGGCACCGGCACAGTTCAGACACACTCTTCGATGGCCTCCATTTACGCGCCTTCATTAAACTTCACTAGGTGTCCCGCATTCAGCGGTTCCGGACGCTTCGAAAAATGAAAATCAGCCTGCACCATTATCGCTTATGATGACCTTGAAGAAAAATATGGGCCCAAACGTGTTTCACATTACATACTTGATGGATTCTGTGAAAGGGTGTTTCGA
>DATEUD010000089.1:0-2760 GCA_035283265.1 Nitrososphaera sp. | reverse complement strand
GGATGTCAAGCGAAGGGTTCCTTGGCAGCAACATCGTGATGGACCTAACTCTTCGAACGAGCGATGGGGCGAATGCCGGCAATGTGCTCTTGGACGTCGTGCGGGCAGCAGGTGCCAAGAAGGTCAAGCCGGCTAAGGCGTCAGAAGTGATCAGCGCGTACGGCTTCAAGAGCCCGCCCAAGCAGTTCAAGATCAGGGAAGCCTACGCCAATTTCGCCGGCATGTTTGCTTAGCGGATAATCTATTAATACCCATCATTGGGGATACCTCGTATGGCAAAGATATTCGCCGATGTGAGCGAGAAAGAGATCACCAGAACCATTGCAGACATGTTCAACGAGACCATGAGAGAGTATTCTGATTCTGATGTTATTATCATCGGCGCCGGCCCGGCCGGCCTTACCGCAGGCAGGGACCTGGCAAGGGCGGGTGTTCGGACGCTCATCGTAGAGCAGAACAACTACCTTGGCGGCGGGTATTGGGTCGGAGGCTACATGATGAACCCGGTGACAGTAAGGGCGCCGGCGCAAAAGGTATGGGACGAGCTGGGCGTGTCGTACAGAAAGATAAGCGACGGGCTTTACGCCACGTGGGGCCCAAACGCTTGCTCGAAATCGATAAGCGCCGCGTGCGACGCAGGCGTGCGGTTCCTGCAGCTGACAAAGTTTGACGACCTCGTGCTAAAGAATAAGCGCGTGGGAGGAGTGGTGGTGAACTGGATGCCAGTGTCAGCGTTGCCAAGGAACATCACTTGCGTCGACCCTGTTGCGCTGGAAAGCAAGCTGGTAATCGACGCTTCCGGCCACGACTCGGTCGCAGTAAGGCGATTGATGGACCGCGGATACGTAAAGTGGAAGGGCATGGACCCGATGTGGGTTGAAGGAAGCGAAGACGCGGTAGTCAACTTTACTGGCGAAGTCTTCCCCGGCCTGATTGCAGCAGGCATGTCAGTAACCGAGACATTTGGCCTCCCGAGGATGGGCCCGACGTTTGGGGCTATGTTACTGTCAGGCAAAAAGGCTGCCGAAGTAGCGCTCGGCAAACTGAAGGAGATGCCAAACCCACCCAAACTAAAGGTCAAGTAACCTTTTATTTTCACTTCTCTCTTTTTTCCTTGGTTGGATTTTCGCTTTATCCACGTCTATCCCGATGCCTCGATCGACGCAAAGGCGGTAGCTAAAGAGATTGCAAAGATTTTTCCAGGCTGCAAGGTAGACATCAGGCACTCATTCAAGCATAACGACCGAGTCCAACAGGCAAGGATATCAGACACCAAGCAGCCATTTGAAAAGCAACCAGAACAATCAGCCGACAAGCTGCCGCTCTATGACGGTTTTGTGCTGCAGAGGATTTTTGCTGGATTGATTCCTGCCGCAGAAAGCGATAATGTGCACATCATATTTACCGGCCTTTTGACGTGCACATTCAGCGAGGACGACTGGCGCTACCACGGCCGCGCAGTTGTGTGCGGCACGCCTTCAATAATTTCCACTACAGGCATTGTGGAGGCACCTGCCAAGCCAAGAGAGTTCTATCTTGCCCAGCTTGGAAGCATGGCTGACGTCGGCAGCCTGAAGAAAAAATTCGCCGGCAGGTTCATCGACTACGGTGATAACAGGATTACGGCTGCTGCCACTTCCTATGCGCTGCAGGCACTGTTCTTCTTTGTCACCGACGGCGAGCCATTCTGTGAGGACAGAAACTGCAGGCTCTACAACGCCCACTGGCAGGAAGAATTGATACACGTGATTGAAAAAGGGGCATTATGCAGCCGCCATCGGCAAATGGCCAATAAATTCAATAAGAGATCGGCCAAGCGGTGAAGTTTTCAGTTGCTTTCCATGACAGGCCGAATTTTTGGCACTTGGGCACAATTTCCTTGGAATTTACGATATTTGAGGCGGTTCCGAACGGAATATTAAGAGGTCACGAAAATGTCACCCTGTACTTGTCCAAAAGCGAGTCAGGCTCTAAACAAAAGCATTACGATGTATTGATAATTGGCTCCGGCCCTGCAGGTTACACGGCAGGCGTCTACACTTCAAGGGCCAAGCTCGCAACGCTAATCATTTCAGGCACGCTGCCGGGTGGCCAGCTCATGACCACGAGCGAGGTTGAAAACTATCCCGGTTTCCCCAACGGCATTTTCGGCCCCGAGCTCATGATGAACATGCGCCAGCAAGCAGAGAGATTTGGCGCAATGGTTGTAGACGACGAAGTCACCAAGGTCAACTTCAAGAAAAAGCCGTTCATGATTATGACACATTCCGAAAACTACACTGCCGAAGCCGTCATTGTGTGCACCGGCGCGTCGCCGCGCAAGCTCGGTATTCCGTCAGAGCAGCAGTTCAGCGGAAGGGGAGTATCGTATTGCGCGACTTGCGACGGTCCGTTCTTCAAGGGCGAGGACATTGTGGTAGTCGGAGGCGGAGACACCGCGCTTGAAGAAGCGATGTTTCTCACAAAGTTTGGCAGGTCGGTCAAGGTGGTGCACCGGCGCGACTCTTTGCGCGCAACCAAGATCCTGCAGGTAAAGGCGCTAGAGAACCCCAAGATCGAGTTTGTCTGGAATAATGTTGTTTCCGATATCAAGGGCGACAAGAAAATGGCAACAGTCCATGTCAAGGACATTTCTAGCGGCAAGGAAAAGACGTTCAACGCGGGCGGCCTGTTTGTGGCAATCGGCCATGAGCCCAACACTGCAATTTTTAAGGGACAACTAGAGCTTGACGACAAGGACTACATCATGCTAGGGAACCA
>DATEUD010000088.1:0-4654 GCA_035283265.1 Nitrososphaera sp. | reverse complement strand
GTCTATGAATGGCTGGAGACACCAGGGCACCCAGCTTCTGACAAAAAGGCGTTCATGATCCGAGAAAAGGATTGCATATTCTGCATGGCGTGCGAAAACGTGTGTCCTCCGCAGGCAGTCAAGATATTCACAAAGGGCTAGACTACGAATTAATATTGCACAATGTACGACTAGCAGCGTTGGCTGAAAGATTCCCCGTGGTCGCTACCGGCGGCACGTTTGACGAAATACATGTCGGCCACGTTGCCCTGCTGTCCAGCGCATTCAAAGCAGGTAGGAAAGTGATAATCGGGGTTTCAAGCGACGAGTTTGCAAGAAAGAGAGGCAAGAAGCTCAACCACAATTTTAATCAGAGAGTTGAAAACCTGCGCAAGATGATAATAGGAGAATTTGGCAATGCGAGCTATGAAATTGCAAAGCTGGACAGTGACTTTGGGCCGGCGGTGACTACAGGCGACATCGGGGCGCTCGTGGCAAGCAACGAGACCCATTCCAAAGGCAGACTGCTCAACGAGATGCGCGCCCAGAGAGGCTTAAAGCCGGTTGAGGTAATCGCGGTAGAGCTGGTCAAGGCGGAGGACGGCTCGCCAATCTCTTCCACCCGCATCAGGGCTGGCAAAATAGACAACCGCGGTAGGTTGTTAAAACACAGGAAGGGCAGAATCAACAATCTTTGATTATCAGAATTTTATCCTGACTTTATAGCAAATAGGCGTGTACCCGGAATCACCTATAGATTATGCGTCAGGAAAGATAATATCGGGCGTAAAGAACCTGCGCCAAGGCCTCGACCCCGACATCCTTGCGTACTGGTACAAGCGGGTGGAGGACAGGGCAAAGGAGACAGTCCCGCCGCACCTCAAGGACAAGGTCCACTTTGAGCAGGACAGGATACTGTGGATGAAGTTCAAGATGGACGTCTCAAAGAGGGCTGTGCCGTATCTCATGCAGGTGATCGAAGAATATATTCCCATTATGCCCTACTCAACAGGCCTGTATTTCAGAAAGGTGCAGGAAGTACTAACCGACGAGATGAATAAGGAGCTGCGCTAGCGAAGGGTTATTTCCACCACCGACCCTGAAAAGTCGCTGGAGAGGATCTTTATTTTTCCCTTTACAACGTCAAATAGGAGCGATTGGAGCCGGTCCACATTTTCTTTGTCCTTTAGCAGAACTGCATGTGAAGACTTGTCCTTCAGCTTTATCACGATCTCGTTGCCAAATGCTGCTGCGACGCCGTCAACATACGCGGTATCGTCTTTTTGCACCGACACGAGGCTGGCCAGCTTTTCCGCCTCATAGCGGTCGTCGCACTGAAATTTCATGGTCTTCATTCCGGAAACGGCTTTTCGTCGTACATGAACCTGCCAATGACGTCCTTGGCCTTTTCGCGCCGCTTCTTGAACCCTGCTACAAATGGCTTGGCTCCCTTTGCTAGGTCGGCCTTGCATTCGCCGCACAGCAGGTTGCCGCTCTTGCACTTGAGCATGCGCTCGTCTGACTGCTTTTCAGTATCGAAAAAGTAGCGCAAATACCAGAAAACCGGGCAGCCAAGGGCGTTGGCGCCTAACTGTCTCTGCAAGGCGACAGTAGGCTGGCCGCCGGTGAACGCGGTTGACACCTTCTTGTCGACAACTTCGGGATCGTCCGTGGTGAAAATGGCAGTCTCTGGCTTTGACGACGACATCTTGCCCAGCATGCCAAGGCCGGGCAGGAACTTGCTGTGTATCTGAGCAGGCTTGTAGTAGCCCATCCTCTCGGCAACGTCTCTTGTCACGCGCCAGTACGGGTCCTGATCAATAGCAGCAGGTATTAGGACAGGTGTGGGCTTACCCTCTATCATAGAGGGTAGGAAACATGGCGCCGCCTGCACCGGCGGAAAGCCAATCATGCCAATGTTGGTTGAATTTGAAAACCCGAAAACAGCCCTTGCGGTGGAAAATGTGATGCGCTTTGCAACTTCAGTCGCAATCGGATAAAGATGCTGGATGTGCTTGCTGTCCACAATGATCTTGGTCTTTTTCGGGTTAAACCCTATTGCGATGATGTCCAGTATGTTTTCGTAGGTATACTTCTCGATCTCTTCCATTGTCCTGTCCTCCCCGTAGAGGAACTTTTCGTCGTCTGTCAACTGGAACAGCAGCTTCGAGTCGAACTTGTCCTGGAGGTACTTTGTGAACATCCACGGCATAAGATGTCCCATGTGGACCATTCCTGACGGTCCCCTGCCGGTGTACAGATAGAAATTCTCGCCCTTGCTCTTTTTGTCTAGGACCCAGTCAAAGTCGCGATGGGAAAAAAAGTAGCCCAGTTTCAGCATCGGGTGAACCTCGCCGGTCATGCCCTTGACCTTCTGCAGGAGCTCTTGGGTAATCGGCTGCGTGCCAAACTTTTCGATCAGCTTGCCATAGTCGACTTCTCCCTCGACCTCCCAGGGTGTGACCTTAAAGTCGCCGCTCTGATCTGATTCATCCATTCTCGCTGCAAACATACGTTAAACGTTTAAAAAGTCTTCCACTGTCACAACTTTGACCAATGAGTAGCGCGCCGGCCCTACATCCAATCGAGCGATCCATACTCAAGGCTCTGGCCAATAAGGAGTCCGATGCCAACTCGCTCGCAGCGAGCACCGGCCTGTCAATAGATCAGGTGAGGCGCGGCATCGAGTGGCTCAAGTTCAAGAATCTGATCTCAATTAACGAGTCGTCGACGTTGAAAGTGTATTTGGCTTCTGAAGGAACTGCGGCTACTGCAACCGGAATGCCTGAAAGGAGACTTGTAAATGCCGTAAAGGAGGGCAAGGCTACTATTGCAGAGATTCTTGCAAGCGGCGCGATAAAGGATGAAGAAGTGAATGCAGCCATTGCAGGCGCAAGGCGAAATCAGTGGATCCAGCTTACCGAAGGCAAAATGGCGGCAACTGGACTGGCTGAAAAGCAATCCGCGGAAGAAACTTTTCTTGCTAACCTGAAGGGCGGGACAGAGGTTGCCAGGATGACTGAAGGCGAAAAGAAAATCTCTGAGCAGCTGAAAAAGCGGCCCAACTACATTGAAGTCAGGGAAGAAAAGGAATCAAGAATTTCGCTTACTGATGCCGGCAGGATGTTGCTTCCTTCTCTTGAAGAGGGGAAGGCCGAGCGCCGCCTCACAGCAGAGATGATCACTTCTGGCAGGTGGAAGCAGGCGAAGTTAAGCGCGCTTGACGTCGAAGCGCCTGCGCCGGCAGCCTACCCCGGAAGGCGTCATCCATTAATCAACATAATTGAAGAAGTCAAGGAGGTCTTCGTCGGGCTCGGCTTTTCAGAAATAGACGGCCCGATAGTGCAGTCGGGATTCTGGAACTTTGACGCGCTGTTTACGCCGCAGGACCACCCTGCAAGGGAGATGCAGGACACGTTCTACGTTTCAGGCCAGAGGCAGGAAATACCGGCGACCGGCGAGCAGAAGAGAAAGGTTGCAGAGGTCCACAAGAAAAGATGGAATAGCAGGTGGGACGCCAGCGAAGCAGAGCGGGTTGTCCTTCGCACTCACACCACTCCTGTCACGTTGCAACACCTTGCAAAAGTCAGGCCTGGCAGCGGCCGGTTCTTTTCAGTAGGCAGGGTTTTCAGGAATGAAAAAATGTCGTACAAGCACCTTGTTGAGTTCCACCAAGTTGAAGGAGTAGCCACTGCTCCCGGAGCGTCGCTCCGCGACCTGATGGGGCTGCAAAAAGAATTCTATGCGAAAATGGGGATCAAGAAGGTCAAATTCTGGCCCACGTTCTTTCCGTACACAGAACCATCGTTGCAGAGCATGATCTACAACGAAAAACTGGAAAAGTGGGTCGAGCTCTTTGGCATGGGGATTTTCAGGCCCGAAGTGACAGAGCCGCTTGGCATCAAGAACCCGGTGCTTGCGTGGGGCGGGGGCCTTGAGAGGATTGCCATGCTCCGCTTTGGACTGAATGACGTTCGCGAGCTGTACGGCAACAGGCTCGGATGGTTCAGGAGCGTGCCAAGATGCCAGTTGTGAACGTGACAGTTGACCGGCTGAAAAAGTTCGTCCCCGGCGTAAAGGTTGACAAGGCGCTGGACATGCTGCCGTTTGCCGCACTTGACATTGAAGGCATTGACGACAATGTCATCAGGGTAGAATACAACCCGAACAGGCCGGATTTTTCTTCAGATTTCGGGATAGCAAGGGCTCTGCGCGGCCTGCTTGGAATCGAAACCGGCCTTCCAAAATTCAAGATAGCCGGAAAGAGCGGGCTGGCGATCAAGGTCGATTCTGCGGTCAAGAAGGTAAGGCCCTGCATCGTGGCGCTTGCGGCAAGGAACGGCGAGCTTGGCAACGAGACATTCAAGCAGCTGATCGCAATGCAGGAAGACCTCCACAACGGCGTCGGCAGGAGGCGAAGGAAAGCGTCGATCGGTATCCACAACCTTGACGTCATCAAGTTTCCAATAGCTTACAGAACAGCCGGCGGCGACTATTACTTTGCGCCGCTTGGCGAATGTGCAGAGCAATCTATTGATCAGATCCTGAAAGAATCAGAAACAGGTAAACAATACGGCCACATCCTGTCAGGGTCTGACAAGTATCCAATAATTGTCGACAGAGCAGGAACAACGCTCTCATTCCCTCCGATAATCAACGGCAACGCCTCAAAGGT
>DATEUD010000087.1:0-36214 GCA_035283265.1 Nitrososphaera sp. | reverse complement strand
ATGGTGGAAAAAGGAAACGAAGGCGGTGGGTTGTAGAACGTACCAATTCATGGCATCACAAAATAACAGATTCAGGAAATTGTTAATCAGGTACGAGAAGAAATCAGAGAACTACCTTGGGCTGGTACAGCTAGCCTGCTGCATCATTGTTTATAGGAGGATATTACTGGGATAGGCTCTTAGGTTGTAAGCAAATGGCGGACTCACCGTAACTATATAGAAAGTGCTCGCTCTTCTGTGCTCAAGTTTTTAGTGATGATCCCAGCTGACGTTCTCTTGCGAAGTTTACACCATTGATCTGGATGCTTCAGCCATCGATAACGCCAATGTAAGAATAGCGGCGCCCATTCCGATGGAAGCAGCTGCTGATGTTGTTGACGCTAATTTGAAGAGTTTGAGTTTGAACATTTTGGTTTCCTATTGAGGTTCCTTAGTACTTGACTCGTATAATGAGCAATGTACCATCTCATCAACCTAAATTGGTTAGTTTATCTGCAAATCTAAAAAGGGGATAGGGAATTCAATCTGCTATATTAAACATCATTGTAA
Organism: Nitrososphaera sp.; assembly: GCA_035283265.1. Taxonomy (GTDB): domain Archaea; phylum Thermoproteota; class Nitrososphaeria; order Nitrososphaerales; family Nitrososphaeraceae; genus Nitrososphaera. Next base: position 35,665 of record DATEUD010000087.1, on the reverse strand, counting down.
GATCTGCTCTAATTTCAACATGTGTATCCGCTTGCTCTCGCCACAATACTCCAAGGACAAGACGATATTAGCCATCATCGTCTAGGGATTCTTATTGTCCAACTCGCAACAGCTATCATTGCAATCAAGCCTGTAAAAAGTCCCACCAGAGGCAGTGGAAATTCTGGCACTTCTGCGGTTGAAGAGATAGATATCATCCCCCATGATCTTGGTGGTGCAACCCTAAGCGATGAGGAGGATTCATAATCTGGCCAAGAGTAGTGATAGGTGTAGTTGGTTGTTTCTCCTCGGGTTTCGTATACCACATAGAAGCCAAATTGCGTTTGATTGGCCCCGCCAATGTAATTAATAGGAATCTTGAACTCATAGCTTACATGTTCCAGTCCAGATTCATATGGACTATTAGAACCTGATAGCCCCCTTTTCCCGCCTGCATCAATGATGAGACCTGTCTCTTGCATTAGAGTTGTTCTGCCATTTCCGTGAAATTCCTCTAGATTCTGACCAAGAACAAAGCAGACATCATCCGATTCCATGTAAGGTCCTCCATCTTTCAGAGTATCAAAACAAATCACAGCACGGCCGTCGACCACATAATCTTGTGGCATTTCAAGTAAGATATTCATGAATGTTCCGTCGTGCATGCCTCTTATTACCAGCTGAGTACCATCAGTATAATTTTGGTATGTCTCACTCGCCTTGCTCCATTCATCAGACGTAGTCCAAGAACCATCCAATACTAGTTCATCCGTATCTCCTGTCGCAGGTACAGTAATAATCATCTGCTGCTGAGCAGCGGCGGGGATAAGTGTTCCAAACGTCAAACTAGATAAGAGTAACATAAGGACAGTGAACACAATCTTGGATGACATTCAGTTCAGATACGGAATGCACATTGCTGTTTATAATTACTAGTATGACGTCCTGGCAATCACCTAAGGTATCACGCTAAAGAGAAAAGTCTGCCATCGACAATCTCACGAAGACTTTTTCGAGAACTCTCACAGGAGGCCTTTCATCAAGACCTGCCGCTCTACTATCAATGCCCGCAGGAATAGGGACCTTGAGATTAGGAATAGCAAGGCTGCCCAGTAATGGCAAGCCAATGTTACAGGACGAGAGTGTTACCTAAAGATGGAGCTACAGTTTATTTACCTATCCTTCTACGTGCTGTGGGGATACAACAAGTTGACTGAATTGATCTGTGACAAGTGCGGAAGCTTTTTACCAAAGGTTCCAAAGAATTTCAAGCACACAGTGTATTGTAATATTTGTTTTAACCAAGTTAGGCAAGATGAATCTAACGATTGATTCAAAATCAAGACCGCTTTTCCGGATCGACCATCGCGTTCTGCTAAGTTCGTATGTTATTGTCGCTACATACTCCTAGTTTTATTATCCTGTCGGTGTAATTATGAAGCACATAATTTATGGTTATAGATCAAGTCGTAACAAACGTAAAGTCTGAATGCTTTCCATCCACGAGTGTTCCAGCTTGTCAGGAATGCGACACAGGAGGGAAGTTTAGACTGTCGGTTCATTCTTACAACGGACCTTACTTTTGCATCAAATGTTGTAATTATATCGATGAACATGGAAAGGCTCTCTAGTGATATAGGAAGTCCATGCTAATGGCTACCATAAAGGAGAAGGTTTTGTTGCAGGATGGTAGATTCGCTTACGTCTGTTTTCTTTGCAAGGGACAGTTCACTAGCAAAGAGCAGTTGAAGGGCCATAAGCAGAGTGCTCATTCGTACTAGTTCGAAAAAGATCATAATATAAGAACCGTAATGATTCTCAACAGTCACACCCGCCAACCCTTGACTTTTCCAATATCAAGATTATTGAACGCGCACTGTCTTTAGCAGATGATAGAATTATGCCACAGTAGAATCGCTCGTAGAATGCGGGTCGATCTCTGCCGCAACACAAATCAGAAAAAAGATGGAATCATGCATGGTGCCTTTAGAGATCCATTTAACATGTATTGCACACCTACAGACTATAAGATATAACAATCAAGAATCTGGTTATTGCAGGGATATTGTTGCCCATTTGCGAAATATGCAAAGAATATGCTGCTTCAGCAGAATTGAACGGTATCTCAATGTGCACTTCATGCTTTGAAAGGCATTTATCTATTCTATGTAACCAATAATAGAATGCCCAATTCATAGTTTTGACGTTGTGGAAATAACTAATCACACTATCTACTTGCTCATCATCGTTGTCATCCATATTTTGTGGTGTAGAAACGAAGCCGTTGTGATCCCGGAATTCATCCAGGATCAACGAAGATATTCCTAATTTTAGCTGGTCTTTTCGTCGTAAATGGGGATCTCTGTTTCGGTTAGGTTTTCTTGAATGCCTTTAATATCATTGAAAAAATAGAATGCCCAAGATGGACGCACACAAACCTATATCATTATCGTAAAGGCAGGGACATGAGCGCTCTGTATGATAATCGCAATAGCTCGCATACCTACAGTTTCCCAATAAGTTGATGTTAACTTACCTACCCTACTGGCTTTTCATTCAATCTTCTATAAGCATTGAAAAGTAACTCGGCTAACTTTGAAATGAGCTGCGTTCTGATCTTACAGGTACAAAGCGAACAGCCTGACGTCAAAACGCTTGCCCAAGGATAGAATCGAATTCGTTAAACAGAGTAGAGAGATGCATATTATCCTTAAAACGTCAGCTTGACATTAGATCATACACCCGGTATTTGTCTTATTTTACTTTATTGCATTTTAGGATTTTCTTCATTGCTTCAACGCAATATATTTTGAAGCCATCATAAGGAATTCCAATCGACGATATTACTTCTTCTAGGATTGACAATGACTTTGGTCCGTATCTTTCTACCATCTCATCTACAGCACGTCTCTTCACTGTTTCAGAGTCTGAGAACATTGCATTATCTCGTAGGATATTGAGATATTGTTCTGATGTGAGGTAATTCCCTTCGGTTGTCAATTTGGCATCATTTCTTCTCGGGTTTGCTATTAAAGAAATGATGTAAATTTGTTTTAGTACCTAACGTATAATTGGTTTTCAACTTGAGATCTTGCTGCACTAAAGCATTGATCTCAGAAAAATAAGCGGGAATTCGCGAGCCCTCGAAGGACGAATTAGACAGTATAGGTCCAGAGCAAGCAACAAGTGACATGTTGCCTCTAAAATAGGTGATTCTTAATGTTGTCCTGATTGTTTCATACACACAGAGGTTCATTATCTTGGATTCTTAATCATCACCAGCTATATGAAGGGACAGTTACCAAATGAAAACAATACACGATTGTTAACAATTCTTGGTTCTGAAGATTTTTACTTTCGACTTCATGATAAGCCCATAACTAAACGAGACCGGTTAGCTATCACAGAGTTCGTTTCCAACTCTATTCCAAAGTCAGAATGGCGTCATTTTGAAGAACATTGCCTGCAGAACGACCTAGATCCATACCAAGAGTTTAGGGAGGCCGCCGTTAGCTGTTATGTTAGGATGCTCACCCTAAATGCGAAAATAAGAGAATATGGCCGTGTCTGTTAAGCACAGCCTAGAATCGTGAAAACTCGATTATGCAGTGATTGGTTCTGCTATTTTGCGATGTTACTCGTTGTTGACGAGATTGCTTCTGAACTTCTTGATGAGAGGCTTTGCCCCATTTTCGAACAAGATGAACAGAGCATCCTCTATCTCTTTGGTAGGCGCGTATCCGTCGTTAAATGTTATGCCGTACTTCAATCCAATATGAAAATAAACAGTGTCCTTCATTTCAGGTCCGAGAAGATCGAGAGCGCTGTCAAGCGCTGCTTTGACATCAGTCACTTGGGACGAGGGTCGCATTCGAATTATCCTTACTCGCTAGGCAAGGAAGACAAAAAGAAATGTTTGTGTGTATGAATTATTACTTACAGTGGAAGGCTTCAATATAGCGTTTAGTGCTATGCTGCCGAAAAAATCATATCTGCTCAGGCGTGGTAAGGGAAGTAGATTTCGTTGTGACCATTTCAGCTTATTGGAGTGTGCCATAACACATGAGCGAAGGCGAATAGATATGTCATGTCAGGTGGTCGATGCTTGCTTAGCAGGCAAGACATAATATGATAATAGAAGTGCCACGAGAGTAACCTTTTATTCTTTGCTTTGTGCAAGAATTTCGATGCGGAAAGGCTTAGCTTTTCATGCCATAGCGACAGACGTAGAAGTACCTGAAGATTTGAAGCACTATTTCAATGAACGCCTTGATATATGCACCATATTTGGGAAAAAGTGCTATGTGATCCTCGAAGATGAGGATAAATCACCTTTGAATCTGCTAGACGAAGAAGATCATCGTAGAGTGGAAAGATGGCTTGCAACAATTGATAACGAGAAAGTATTTCACTACGGATGGAAGGCATAAAGCCCTAGCATGATAGCATTTCATTTATCCATATGCACTATCAATATCTTCCTCAAATCATTACATTCCGAGAGCATAGTATAGTAGAATTGGAACGACACTGGTATCGTATTCTTGTCTTTGTCGCATCTTATTGACCAAGATTTCAGGATTTACATGCCCTGACCTTCAATCACCATCATGGTGAGACTTGATTTAATGCTCCCCATAGAACGAATTTTCGCAATTATTTTTTTTATGTCACCTTCAGACGATGCATTCACCTTTGCGATCAAGTCGTAAACACCGAATAGTCCTTTAACCTCTGAAACTCCTTCAATCGTTTTTAGTTCTTTAATGACTGTGTCCTCGTTTCCAAGGTCGCAGTTGATAAGTACATATGCTTCAGCCATGCTAATCAAAAAGTGGGAAGCTATTAAAGAATTGCTGTCATGACCGATAATCTTTAAAATTGCCGCATCGTTGTACAATGGACGTGAAATGCCTGTTTGTTTCTCCTGAAGCTTTGAGCATTGACCTTGCTCATGTCGTCCGACAGGAGGGCAACGACGTCAAGTTCTTTGTCCAGAGCGTTACTGAAAAAGACGTCGGCGATGGCTTTGTGGAAAAGATCCCTTCATGGGAAGACCAGATTGACTGGGCCGACTTGATAGTTTTTGATGATATTGGATTTGGCAGGACTGCGGAAAAGCTGAGGGCAGAAGGAAGGAAGGTCCTGGGCGGGAGCACGTATACGGACAGGCTTGAGAATGAAAGGGAATTTGGTCAACAGGAGCTAGCCAAAGCCGGCGTCTCGGTGCTCCCGAACTGGAACTTTTCAGATTTTGAAGATGCGATCAAGTTTGTACAGGGCACGCCAGGCAGGTACGTAATAAAGCCAAGCGGCAGGGCGCAGAACGAAAAAGAGCTGCTATTCGTGGGTCAGGAAGCCGATGGTAACGATGTGATCAATGTTCTAGCGCATTACAAGAAGACCTGGTCAAACAAGATCAAGATATTCCAGATACAGCAGTTCTCATCAGGCGTTGAGGTCGCAGTGGGCGCGTTCTTTAATGGCAAGGAATTTGTCAGCCCAGTGAATATCAACTTTGAGCACAAGCGCCTGTTTCCCGGCAACATTGGCCCCAGCACTGGCGAGATGGGGACCTTGATGTTCTGGAGCCAGAGCAACAGTATATTCAAGCTGACTCTTGAAAAAATGAAATCCGCTCTTGCTGCTTCCGGCTATGTGGGTTACATTGACGTCAACTGCATTGCAAACGGGACCGGAATATACCCGCTCGAATTCACCTCCCGGTTCGGGTATCCTACGATATCGATCCACATGGAAGGTGTCACCAGCAAGTGGGGGCGGTTCCTCTTCTCCCTTGCAAAGGGTGAGAACGTTGAGCTGAACACAAAGAAGGGCTTCCAGGTCGGCGTGGTCATTGCCGTCCCGCCTTTCCCGTTCAACGACGATAGGACTTTCAGGAAATTCTCAGAAGAGGCGACAATACTCTTCAAAACCCAGAACCTTGACGGGATTCACCTCGGCGAGGTCAAGATGGAAGGGAACGACTGGCGAATCGCCGGTAGGTCGGGGTATTCGCTTGTAGTAACGGGCTCGGGCAACACTACCGAAGAAGCGAGAGCACAGGCGTACAAAAGGGTTGCCAACATAATGATACCCAACATGTTCTACAGGACTGACATAGGTAGTAGGTGGGTCAGGGATAGCGACCTCTTGCTTTCCTATGGCTACCTGCAATGAGAATCCTGTGCATAATATGTTGATTAAGGGTGTCCTCAGAAGCACGTCAGAGGCCCACTACCAATGGGAAAGGGCGTTTACGTTGCTGAAATTTTCATTTGAGAGATAGTTTGAAAGTATGAATTTTCAGTAACGCTCATTTCGTATTTTTATCGACGAGAAGTCACTGTTAGCTTTTCTCATCCTGCATCTAATAATAGCTAGTAATCCTTCCTTACACACATACAATATTACGCCAGCCAGCAATAATTGTTGCAAACAATGAAAATTCTGGTTGCTGAAGACGAATGTAACATTGCGACTCAATATAAGTTGGCTTTGGAAGCCAACGGCCACCAAGTCCAATTAACTGAAAATGGCGAAGAGTGCCTAAATGAATATCACATCGCTATGCGCCACGAAAAAGTAATGGGGGCATTCAGGAATCCTGGAGAGAAACTACATAGCGGCGGCGAGGTGCCTTTACCCTTCGATGCTGTTGTGCTCGATTATAGGATGCCGAAAAAAGATGGCATGGAGGTAGCAAAGGAGATATTGGAACTTTGTCCGAATCAAAGGATAATCTTTGCATCAGCTTATGTTCTAGAAACACTCCAAGAGTCAGTAAAGAATCTGCACCAGGTGGTAGAGCTCTTACAAAAACCATTTGCGATAGATACGCTGGTAGAAACGATAGAAGATAAAGGGGTTTACGAAGAATTGTCAACGCTCAACGTCAAGATAAAGGAGCTCAAGGATCTTGATGTAACTCATGCACAGCTCATTGATTTGTTGGCAGGTGTGAAAAAGCTGCAAAACGCCGTGCTATACGGAAGATAACAAATATTGTCATAACCCTCGTACTTGCGTATCACAAAAGTAGTGATATTACGATTCTCTAACAAGATTTGGTCTAGTACAAGTATCTAACTGAAGCTGCTACACTACACTTTGAATAATTGTTGATGCTTAGCCGCTTGTAGCACATTTGTTATTAACAATATCAAAGCATCCATCAACCATGAACCCAAGAATCAAGGTTATGATGTTGGCCGCAATTTCTGCGGTCATGGCGGAGTACTAGTAAGCGGACAGCAACTTGCTATGGCAGGAAAAAATGCTGGCACAAAGGAACAACAAGTCGGATTCACGACCGAATTTTTCCAAGAAGACTGCACATTTACCGATACAGGAACGACTCCGTTCTTCATTCTGCAACCCCATTACCAACTTGTATTGAGTGGTGAAGAGAAAGATGGCACTGAAACCGAGCTCATAATAACAGTATTGGATGACACCGAAGAGGTTGATGGCGTTGTGACAAGAGTAGTTGAAGAAGAGGAATCAAATGATGGCGAAGTAGTAGAAGTTTCGAGAATCTTCTTTGTCATATGTGAAGAAACCAACAGCGTCTTTTACTTTGGTGAAGAAGTCGACGTATTCGAAGACGGCCAAGTAACCCATCCAGGCGAATGGCGGCCTGATGAGGGAGACAATAAAGCTGGAATAATCATGCCGGGAGCGATAATGCTAGGGTCAAGATACTTCCAGGAAATAGCTGATGTGGCTATGGATCAGGTAGAGATAGTTAGCATGGATGAAGTGGTGGCTACGCCAGCTGAAGTATTTGAACATGTGGTGAAGATGAAGGAAACGACACCACTTGAACCGGGGCACGTGGAGTACAAATACCATGCTAAGGACGTCGGATTGATTCAGGACGGAAATCTAAAGCTGGATAAAGCCGGTTTCATCTGAATGAAATAGAATGTTGGCAGCGGATGAATGCCAACTCCCCTTTTTTCTTGTCGTCCTGCAGAATTGCCGATTTCATATGGACATTTTTAGGACTTCACAATCTCATGATCCTTCATGCAGGAACAAGCCTTATTAACAAAGGTTGGATCCTATTCCTAATGCAACCTAGGATATTATCCCCAATATTGCTAGGATTGGTCTTGCTTTTTGGGTTGACGGTTTCGACTAATACTAGCCCGGCGTACGCGGCCGCTTTCACATGTTCGGCGTCACCTCTTGATGGCTCACAAGAAGTTCCCCCTGTTATTACCGACGGGACCGGCTCTGCGGTAATCACATTCGATTCAACAAGTAACAGGCTATCTTGGTCAATTCTGTTTTCCGGACTGTTTGGACCTGCAACTGCAGCACATTTCCATGGTCCTGCCCTCGCGGGAGCAAATGCTGGAGTCCAAGTCAACATAGGAGAACTCTCAGGGCTAACCTCCCCAATGAACGGGTCAGCAATTTTGACTCCGGAGCAGGCATCTTCCTTGCTGGAAGGTTCGATGTACATTAACATACATTCCGAATCGAATACCGGTGGTGAAATTCGGGGTCAAGTTTCATGTGAACAAACTGATGAAGGATGGCTGGACTCGTTCAATCTGGAGGATTGCGAACTCGCTTCCCTCGGAACTAACGACTACTTTTATTTGGAGCCAGGATACAATCTTACCTTGGAAGGCCAGGAGGATGAAGAGAACATCCAGCTGATCGTTACAGTTCTAAATGAGACGAAAATAGTGAATGGTATAGAAACCAGAATCGTAGAAGAAAGGGAAAGTGAGGACGGAGAATTGATAGAGATATCTAGGAATTATTTTGCGATATGTACGGAGACTAATGATATCTTTTACTTTGGAGAGGGGGTCGATATCTATGAGGGTGGAGAAGTAGTAGGTCATGAAGGAGCGTGGATTGCTGGTGAAGATGATGCTAGACCCGGAATGATTATTCCTGCGAAACCCACGGTTGGCTTGAAGTACTATCAGGAGGTCGCACCTGGAGTGGCCGAAGATAGGGCCGAAATAATAAGTCTGAATGAAGTAGTAGATACTCCAGCCGGACATTTTGAGGATGTCTTGAAGGTTGAAGAAACCAATCTACTGGAATCAGGTGAGAAGGAATACAAATTCCATGCGCTCGGAATCGGGCTTATCCAAGACGCACAACTAAAGTTGGTAGAATATGTACTGCCAGAGGTTGAGGAACCAGACGAACTAGAGGTTAAATCGATGGTTCAATCCGTGGTTGTATCGGGCAACACAATCCAAGTAAACCTCAACAGCTCCTCGACGATCAGTGAGTTTGAACTGGACGAAGAAAGCAAGAGGCTTTCGTTCAGAGCTGATGGCGAGGCAGGAAGCGAGGGTAGGACTGATATATCCATTGGAAGAATACTTGAAGGACCATACACCGTGACCATTGACGGCCAAGCTACAGCCGATTTTAATGTGACCAATGCGGCATCAGGTGAAGCCATGATCAGTATTTCATACACTCATAGTGTACATGACATAACGATTACAGGGACGAATGTCATTCCCGAATTCCCTGTAGCAGTAGTCGGAGCTGTCGCAGGGATCATTGGCGTGGCAGCTCTCTTAGCCAGAAGTAAATTCATGAACGGCTTCATTAACGGACAACAATAGTTTTGTGCAAGTGAGTGAGTTACGAGATTCTGCGATCATTCCTTTTTCTTGGCTCTTGAATCGAAAACGCAGAAAGCCGTATTACTTAGTTTTTGGTTTGAGCGGTGTCGGTCACTTAATTATCCATTTTGTGACCAAAGACGACGCTTGCTTCAACATGCGTTTTTCCTCCCGATGCCATGCGTGGCTTGACAAAGTTGTATTTTGTATGTCCCTCTGCAGCGGTTTCTTGGCACTCTTGCATCCTCGATACTGATATATTATTGCCTAATATCGCTTGTTCCATGCATTAACCGTGAATTGCAGAAATTCTATGTACGCAGGTATTGCCCTTCTGCTTCTATATGTAAATCCTAGAATATATCCATAGTAAACCTTTCTATAGTTAGCAATATATCGCCCTTAAATTGCATGCAAGCGACTGTTTTCGCATAAAGAAAGTTGTGATTGTTGTCCGGCACTGCTGAAGGTGATAACTACACGGGAGTATTCAGGAGGGGCGCTAGGGGAACGATTGACATCATTGCTGACATACTTTCCCTTTGCAGCGGTTGGAACAAGAGGACCAAGATAATGTACAAGGCTAACCTGAGTCACCAGATGCTGAAATTCTACCTCTGGCACCTAGTTGAATTGGGGCTGCTCGAGGAGTCAGAAGACATGAGATTCAAAACAACTGAAAATGGGAGGGCATTTCTCTCCCACTACCAGCACCTGGCAAGGCTGCTGATCGGACTGAACAACCATTTTGTCGCTCAGCATGAGAAATGATGAAAAGTCAGTTTGTAAAAAACCCTGCAGAACCGAATTATTCTGCAGCTGTCTGTTCCCGATGGTAAGAACGATGAAGAAAAATGATCAAGAATTTATCATCAGTACAGTATTTCTTGCGGGAATCGTGGTAATGTCATCTAAAACCATGGCGGATCCTGCAATAGAACCCCGCCGCATTCATGATCTGTTACCATGACTTCGTTTTTGCATGCAGAGTATACAACTGACGTTTGCATTTGAAGGTAGTTAACGATAGCTAGCCGGACATCTGTAAATCGTTGCACGTGCCTACAAGAAAATTGATAATCAAGCATCGGCGAAACGAAAGTCTTCCTTTACAGTTATCAGCACGACGTGGGTGTTGGTGCGCTCTACATAAGGGAGGGAAAGATCCTTTTTGACGAAATTGGAAAGCTCGCCGCGGCTCTTGAACTTGGCGATGATGGTCATGTCCGTCAGCCCGGTCGTGTCGTAAACCGCGCATACGTTTGGTAATTTGGCTATCTGTTTTTCAAGGTCGACTATCTTGCCCTTGGTTGCGGTAATGTCAATTATGGCAGTAAGGTCGTAGCCCAGCTTTTCGTGATCCAGCATGACCGAATACGACTTGATTATACCCGCTTTTTCCAGCTTGTCCACCCTTGCGAGCACGGTGGGCGGAGAGACTCCGATTTCTTCGGCCACTTTACGATACGACATTCGGGCATCGTGTAACAGCCTTTTCAGTATCTTTACATCTGTTTCGTCCATGCGTTATCTTCCATATAATAACTAAACATATATAAAGTCTGGTCTATCAGGACTTGCTAGTTATAAGGATTTTCAATGTTATACCTTATATTCTACAAGTCATATCTACTCTTATGACGCTAAAGGATTCGCTGGAGCACAGCGCAGACAAGACGGAATTTGAACATGCCGGATTCGTTCAGATAAGATATACCGACGTCCCCGGCAGGTTCCTGGCAAAATATATTGCCAGCGACAGCGGAGATTATTTGCAAAGCGGCGTCGCTGTGGATGGCTCTTCCGTCAGGGGCTTTGCAAAGATTGATGAATCTGACCTACTGCTTGTCCCTGACAGGTCGACCCTGAGACCGGCGCCTGTGCCAGGCTACAAAGTTGCCACGGTGATTGCCGACGTATACGAAGGCTTTGGCAGTGGCAGGCTGATCAGGGACCCGCGGCATGTTTCCCAGCTCATGGAAGAGCATCTTGCGCGCGAAGGGCTGCTGTGCCAGGCAGGGCCCGAGGTTGAATGTTTCATTTTTGATGACATTGTTTTTGGTAAGAACGGACCGGAGATCCTGTCGGCAGAGCGGGCCGGCAAGTACCCAATCAGGAGGAAAAGCGGCTACGACTCCCCGCCATTCCAGGACTCGCTTATGGAACTGAGGTTCGAGGTGGCCGAGATCCTGAAGAAGAACTACCTCATCAATGTCACGAATCTAAACCATGAAGTTGCAAGCAGCGGCCAGATAGAGATCAACTTCATGCACAGTACACTTACAAAGGCCGCAGACAGCGTGCAGATATACAAAGACACGGTCAGGAGCATATCCAAAAAACACGGCAAGGTTGCAAACTTTATGCCAAAACCGGTATTTGACGAAAGCGATCCGAGGAGCAGTGAAAACGACAACGGCTCTGGCATGCATGTCAGCACCAGCCTGTGGTCAGGAGCAACCAACATCTTTTACGACGCAAATGACACCTACGCGGAGCTCAGCCAAGTGGGCCGGTACTTTATCGGTGGGGTGCTGAACCACGCGCCTTCGCTGGCGGCGCTTGTGGCTCCAACCGTAAACTCGTACCAGAGGATGGTCCCGGGCTTTGAAGCGCCAGTCTACGCCGCCTGGTCAAGGGGCAACAGGTCGGCAGTCGTGCGCGTACCGGTTAACGATAGGAAGAACGCCAAGTCAAAGCGTATGGAGTTCAGGGCTCCCGATCCATCGGCCAACCCCTACCTCGCGTTCTCTGCGATAGTGGCCGCGGGGCTTGACGGCGTCAGGAGCAAGATCGAGCCCGGAGACCCTGTCAACGAAGACATTTACAAAATGTCCGACTCTGCCAGAAATAGCCGCGGGATAAGGTCGCTGCCAGGCAAACTGAAAGAATCGCTTGAGGCGCTGAAAAGCGACCAGGATTACCTGAAGCCGTGCTTCCAGGGCGACCTGCTAGAAACCTACGTTGCGCTCAAGCAGGAAGAAGCTGCCTACGCGGGCAGGTCGAGAGAGCGGCAGTTCATGATCTACTACGACATTTAGCCGGCAAGAACATATTATCTTCCTGCGGCCTTTTTTTTGAAATGACGAATTAGGTTTTCAGTAAGACTTCTATAAGGTTACGTGAAGCTAGCCGATTGTGGGCAGGCAAGCCGAGGTAGACCGGATGCTAAAAGAACTCCACGTTTCGTACCTGAAGAATAATGAGCACGACGAAGGTGACCTCATCTACTACAGGATCAATTTTCGGCTCGCAGACACCTTTGGGATAACAAAGGAAGAGGCAGATAGGCTCCACTCTAGCTACCATTCGGCTAGCCCGCGGCAGGTATCGCAGGGCTACTGTGAAAAATGCGACAGGGTGGTGACGATAATCCCAGTCATCTACGGCATCCAGGAAAGCGACATGGAAGGAATGGTGGCCGCAGAAATGCAGGGCAGACTCATAATAGGCGACATGAGCACTGTAAGGCAGGAGTCAACGGTGGCAATGTTTGGCTGCAGGGAGTGCGGGACGTTGTTGCCAAAGTTCGGTACATTATAGCCGAAAAGATTATTTTCCCACTTGATAAAATAATTCAGTGCACAATCCCTTCAATACCGCCATTTCGTTTGGCCTGCTGATTTCGGTAGTTGGAGGCGCGTTCTTTTACGTCTACAGCGGTGGGCCAGCAGAACGACCAAAAGAGCCATGGATCGGCGTAACTACGGGAGTAGAACTAACGCCGGAGCGGGCTGAAGCGCTCGGGATTAACCAGGAGTACGGCTTTTTGATCTTCTCCATAGCGCCAGCAAGCCCAGCTGACAAGGCGGGACTAAGAGGGTCCAACAACGTCACCACCATTGACGGAGAACCAGTGCCTGTGGGTGGGGATATCATTGTTAGCATGGATGGCAGGAAGATCAATGGAGTTGAGGAAATTTGCGCCGTCTTGACACAAAAACAAGTTGGCGAAAGCATCAGGTTTGTAGTGGTCAGAGATAATAATAGCCTTGAAGCTGAGGTGATCCTTGAAGAAGCGCCGCCCCAATCAAGGTCTTCGTGCTAGATTGCATATCTTGGCATCTCCGTAAAAATGTAGAGCTAGAATGCACCACTTGCGAAGCTTCCGGAGCCCTTCAAGGTTCCTGTCCAAAGATATACTCTACTGGGCCGGTATTTCGCTTTCATCCACCGTCCCGAGTGTCTAGATATGGGTTGACCAAAATATCCTGTGTTAAGTATTTGTGTAATTATTTCATAATATTTCGATAGTCTTCCTGTTGACGTAGGCGCCCGCGCCGGGTATAGTTAATACTGTCTCATGGCAATTATTGGTGTGAGAAGCAAGATTGTCGTCGAGCCGCCGGGCCCCGCCGCCAAGCGCATAATAGCTGTTGTGAAAAGAAATTGCTATGACTCAACGTTCACTTATCCACTCGTGATTGCAGATGGCAGCGGTTCCATTCTGCATGATGTCGATGGAAACTCGTTCCTTGACTTTACTTCCAACATCGGTTCTTGTCCGCTCGGGTACTCGCATCCGGAAATAATGCAAGTCTTGGCAGAGCAGTCAAAGAACGGTGTGCACAAGATAGCAGGGCAGGACTTTTACTGCAAAGAGCACGCCGAGCTGTCAGAGCAGGTAGCGTCGATAATTCCCCGAGAGTTCAAGACATTTTTCATAAACAGCGGGGCAGAAGCAGTTGAAAACGCAATCAAGATAGCTTACAGGAAAATCTCAACAATCACTCCTTCAACGCTGCCGGGCGTGTCGTGCATCAATGCCTTCCACGGCAGGACTCTAGGCGCGCTCTCTTTTACTTTCAGTAAGCCTGTGCAAAAGAAGGGCTTTCCAGAGGTGCCTGTACTGCGAATAAAGTTCTGCACAAGCGACTCTGATCCAGAAATAGACGCCGCTGAAAAGCTGTTGTCTGAAAACAAGGTCGCGTTCATACTGAGTGAAGTGGTACAAGGAGAGGGCGGGTACAACATTGCAAACAGGCAATTCATTCAAAACCTTCGTAAATGTGCCGACAAACATGGCGTCCCGCTCATTCTTGACGAAGTGCAGTCCGGGATGGGGCGGACCGGCAAGTGGTGGTCATTTGAGCACTATAGCGTCCGGCCGGACATAATGACCGCGGCCAAGGCATTGCAGGTCGGAATGGCCGCGTATGACAAAAGGCTTGACCCAGTTGAGCGGGGTGCGCTTTCAAGCACATGGGGCGGAGGAAGCAGGATCGACATGGCAGCCGGCGGCAAGATAATTGAAATCATCAAAAAGGACAGGTTGCTCGACAACGCGACTGCGATGGGCGCAAAGCTCAAGAAGGGCCTCCAGGAACTTGCTGGAAAGGGCGGCATGACCGAAGTTAGAGGGCTAGGATTGATGATAGGGATCGAATTTAAGACAAAACAGGACAGAGACGAGAGGCTGGCGCGGGCCTTCAAGAAGGGTCTCCTGTTGCTTCCCGCCGGCCAGAAGGCGATGCGCGTGATACCGCCGCTCACCATAAAAGTAGAGGAATTGCATGAAGCCATAGAGCTATTGAGCCAGACGCTGTCCGCCTAGGGACCACTGTACTCGATGACTGAATAGAACGCGTTTTTGCCAGAGTCGTCAAAATTCAGACTTGGAGTGAGTATATGCATTACCCTGCTCTTGGCCGCGTCTGCAACCTTCCAGGTGAAGCCCTTTGGTAGCTGAATCTTTGTATCCTGCTCTTCGCCTCTCACGGGGTTTTTGAAACTTTCGATCTGAACATCAATTACTCCCGGGACTGAGAAGCTGCTCTTCTTGCCATCTATCTTGACTGCAATATCCACAAACTGCGAATCTAGCGAGTACTTGATCGTACTTGCAGAGCGCAAATGGGCCCTCGTCCTTTGCCTTGCCCGAAAAGATGTCTACTATTGCTTTTCTCTGCTCTTCAGTTGCTTTCTCGGTAATGAAAAGCTGCATCGTACCGTTTCCCTCGTGTATGGCCTTGGGCCAAGATCCGGCATAGATCACGTCAATGCCGTCGAGCTTGACGCTGCCGTATATACCACTTGTGATGTGGAAGAGCACCAATGCCCTGCAAAATCCGTACGTCGGAAAGCCGTTAAAGTTGCGCGGGCAACCATAGTCGCAATTGCACGTTTCAACATAATCTGCTTTAATGTTCCACTTTGGGATCTGGAGAGTCGACATGCCGCCATATCGATATTCACACAATGCTTTAAGATTTACGGAATATTTCAGTATGCCCTGTAATCGACGCCAAGCACCTGTGATGCTATCTTTAGTTTAAGCACCTCGTTTGCACCTTCGTATATGATCGTAGCCCGGGAGTCGAGGAAGTGCCTCGCCACCCTTGCGGATTTCCGGTAACCAAACGAGCCAAACACCTGCACTGAACTATTTGCCGTCTCAAAAGCGCAGTTGCTCGCATGGAACTTGGCGATCGCGGCCAGCGCGTCGGCCTCCCTTCTGAGCACTGAATATTCTCTATTGCCCCGGCCAAGCTTAGACGGCCGGTCGTCTGACTCAATACCTTCGACGTAATCATGTAGTCTTTGCTGCGCCACCGCAGCCCTGTAGATCAGCCAGCGCGAGCTTGCGATGTTGACTGCCATCTTTGCAATATGGTCCTGTATCAGCTGCTTTTTGGCAAGCGGCGAGCCATGCTGCTTCCTTGCCTTTGAATGCGCGATGCATTCCTGCAGGCAGTCCTTCATGACGCCTACTGCTCCTGCTGCCACGCTTAGCCGACCATCAATGAGCGCGCTGTAGGCGATATTGAGCCCCTGGCCCTTCTTGCCAAGCAGATTCTTTTTAGGCACGATGCAACTGTCAAAATAAATTTCTGCGTTCTTAACCGTGAGCAACCCCATTTTGTTTTTCATCTCTTCAGTTCTGAGGCCCGGAAAATCGCGCTCCACAATGAATGCAGAAATTTTGCCGCTGACAGTGTCCTTTGCATACGTTGTCATGACGTTTGCAGACGTGCCGTTTCCGATCCAGTGCTTTTTCCCTCTAAGCACATAGTGGTCGCCCCGGGTTTCAAATTTTGTGATCATTGAAGACGGGTCGCTCCCGGCGGCCGGTTCTGTCAGCGCAAACGCCATAATGCTCTTACCGCTTGCCGTGTCTGGCAGGTACTCCTTCTTTTGCTCTTCGCTTCCCCATCCTTGCAGAACCAGCTGGCCTATTGAGGTATGGGCCGAAAAGAAGGTGCGAAGCGAAGCCCCTTCTTCCCCTATCCTTTCTATTGCAAGCGCAAAGGTCAGCATGTCGTACCCGAGGCCGCCGTATTTCCTTGACACCGGGCAGCCAAGCATTCCAATAATGCCAAAGACCGGCACGACCCTGTCGTTGAATCTTTCTTCAAGGTAGCACTTTTCTTCATAAGGCCGTATAGACCTGCACGCGCTGTCGACCTTTTGCAAGAACTTGTGCTGATCGGAAGAAAGTTCAAAATTCATCTGCGACAGGTTCGAGTAGGACATGTACGGTGAATTGCTTCATGTAAGTATAAAAGCCAGCCTGTCAGCATGAGCCGCACGAGGTTTGAGGATTTTGCAATCGGCCAGACTATTGCTGCATCGATGACGATAACCGAGGCAGATATTGACAGTTTTATCGCATTTAGGCGGACGAGGAACGTCCTGCTTGAAAACCCGTAGATGGCAGCAAAGGAAGGCATCAAGGGCACGATGCCGCCGGGGAGATCCATAATAGCGCGCGCCGAAGGCAAAATGAAGCCGCTTCCAGCATTTTCAGACTGCGTGATGCTGCTCTACGGCATGGACGGCGATCTTGCCTGGAGCAGCCGACACACGAGGTTTCTCGGCGAGGACTACGCAGGAGAGGAGCTTGGAGTGAAATACATCACGTCTGAAAAAAGGATGACAAAGGCTACGGCATGCTTGCAATCGACTTTGAAATCAACAGGGTTAAGGACAATAAACTTGTCGTGATGTCGCGAAGAAATCTATGCAGGATGAAGAAGTGAGTCCTATTGACGTTGGCCATAGGATCTTCTAATAGAAAAAGCCATCATTTGATATTTCAATAAGCCAGCCTATCTTTATGGCAGGAATGTTTCACTGCCCCAAATGCATGAGCGAATTGGTGAATTACAGGGGCACAGTCTTGATTGGAGAAGTAAAGGTATGGAAATGCGTCTTTTGTGAAAAATTTTACCGCATAGAGGATCTGGTGCGGGCGATCTTGACTGTGTAAACTAAAAGAACCGCCCCAAGAAACCCGCTGTGAACCCGCCGGTGAGGAGGTCACCTGCTATAAAAAGCCCGATTCCCGCGGCAAAGGTCAACACCCAGACCAGCTTGTTCCAGCCAAAAATCTTTTGTCCGTCCAGCCCCATGAAAGGAATCATGTTAAAGAAGGCAATTAACCCGTTGAACCTTACGCCCACCAGCAGGATTGAATTTGTGGAATCTATTGCCGCAAGCGCCAGGTAAGAAACCAGAAATCCAGTTCCCATGGCCAGGTTTGTCAGAGGCCCTATCCATGAAACCTTGCCGCTGCGGCTGTGTGTGAGGTTGCCGCTGACCCAGACTACTCCGGGCGCTATGAATTTGAATGGCAAGAACGGCAGCGCAGAAATTGCCGTGATTACTGCCCCAAAGAACAATACGCGGAACTCTGCCCAGGCCCTGTAGAACTGAGCAAGAAACTTGTGGCCAAGCTCGTGTACGATAAACGCGCTGATAAAGATAATAAGGAAGTCCCATTGCAGCCTGAACCCGTAGAAGGACATTCCGACGGCCGTCACTAGACCAGTCGCCAGCAACAGGTGGAGGATTTCGGTCTTTGAGAACCGCAGGTAGATCGTGTCATATAGTGCAGACTTGATGCGCTCCTGGGGCAAGCCTGCCCTTCCATGGATGTGCTCCAGAAATTCGCGATCCCTCACTGGTTGCTCGAGGTAATCTTTCATGAAAACGCACTCGTGGTTTGGCGGCAGCCTGTGAAAAGCACAAAAGGCGCCTTTGCAGTAGCGGCATTTGAATGGGATTGCCTCTTCGGTGCCACAAAGGTCGCAGCGCATTAATGCAGCATCCTATGCAGCGCAATCACTATTAAATCAAGACGCCGCGCCAATCGTCAACAAAAGTTGTTCTCACACTTGCAATCGGATTTCTAGCTTGCAATCTGGAGGAACCTAAAAATTTGAGATCAAGTTTAATGGCAGCTAAGAAACTAGCCTTCAAAAGGCATTTCGCGCATTAGTATGTGACCGGACATTTTTTCGTGTTCACTTGCGTCTAAGTTGAAGAGAAAGACAGTTCTACATTCATTGCAAAAATAGATTTTGTCCAGTTTTTCTACTGTTACACCTGCCCCCGACGGCAACATTCATGATTCTCCGCGCCATTTAAGCTATAAACGCTCTGGATTGACAATATAGACGCACGATAGGAAGAAAGCTTACCATTAGCGCCTTATTGTCTGGCAATTAAAGGCAATAGCTGGCAATCAAGCACTTTTTAAAACCGTAATATCTACTTAACAACAGCATGGACTGGCTGCAAAAGACCCTCGTCATTGCGTTAGTCTCGACATCGGCTGCAGCCTGGATTGTCTCGCAGGTGTTTCAGGCCGGCATGATGAATAGCATGATGGCACCTTACGACACCGTCTCTGTCTTGCTTTTCGTAGCAGTATGGACGGCTGGAATGGCGGCAATGATGTTCCCGGCCATATCACCTATCGTCTTGCTGTACAACAAACTGGTCAAGAACAGTAACAGCAATGCGACTCTGGTCGTTGAAGGCGGCAGGTACCCGGTCAAGATGACACTGTTTGTGGGCTGCTACCTTGCAGTGTGGGCCCTGACCGGCCTTGCGCTACTCTACGGTTGGTCTATGCTGCTAAACACCGCAGTTGCAGCCACAGGGCTGTCAACATTCATTTACGGCGCGATATTGATTGCCGCTGGCGCCTATCAATTCAGCCCGCTCAAGGCAAAGTGTCTGGGCTACTGCGAATCGCCTATGAGCTTTTTCATGAGAAGGTGGAGGAAGGGGACCGCCGGCGCGGTAACGATGGGGACGTACCATGGCCTGTATTGCCTCGGGTGCTGCTGGCCCTATTTCCTGATTATGGTGGCGCTTGGGTGGATGAACATACTTTGGATGGCGCTCTTTGCAGGCATAATCTTTGGAGAAAAGATGTGGTCGCGCGGCATATGGGTTGCAAGGGCGGCAGGAATTGGTCTTGCAATCGCCGGCACAATCACGGCGCTTGGCGTTGTCGACATTTCAACCGGCCACGATGCCATGGTGGAGCAGGAAATGCCTGCCATGGATATGGAGGATCCTAATCCTGCACAAGAACAAACGGATGATAGCATGTCCGGCATGGACGCGCAAGAGCCTGCACAAGATCAGATGTCTGACGACAAAATGTCCGGCATGGACACGTAGTCGAGGATTGTCTTTTGCATTCTGACTTGGTTTTCTTCTTCATCTGCAGATACCAGATTTGTAACCCTCAGGCCGACTTTTCTGACGGCAAGAGCGGGATCGTCAAAAGAAAACCTGCCGAGCAGTTTCTCGATTACAGAAGAAATGCTTCCGCGCCTAGCCTGAAGATCTGGAAACGACGTTTCACGAGTTTCTATCGTAAAGTCCGTCCTTACCAGCTTGATGCCAACGGTGCGGAACATGTAGCCGTGCCTGACAAGCCTGCCATAGATCCCATCCACCAGCTCATTCAGATAAACAAGTATCCTATCTCTGTCGCGTGTGAATTCGTCGAGAGTATGCTCGGTGCTCAGCGAAACGTGGTCCTCCCTCGGCTGGACAGCCTCGTCGTCCGAGCCGTTTGCAACCCTCCACATCCACAGTCCGTTCCTTCCAAACCTCTCCGTCAGCTTTTGCACGTCGCAGCCTGCCAGCTGGGCTATGGTTTCAATGCCGATCTTTTTCAGAGCCTGCTGCGTCTTGGGCCCGATCCCCGATATCCTCCAAACTTCAAGCGGGTCAAGAAACTTGTCCAGCTGTCGCGGGTGCACTACTGTGAGCCCATCCGGCTTTTTAAGGTCAGACGCTATCTTCGCTATTGATTTCGACGCTGCCACCCCTACGGACACGCGTAGGCCGCACTGCTCATTTATCGCGGCCTTGATCCTGGCCGCGTATTCGTAAGGATCGGCCGCGACGCGATTGGTGCAGTCGAGAAACGCTTCGTCTATGATGGCCTGCTCGAGGATGTCCGCAAATTGCCCATGGGCGTCCATCACTTTCTCCGGCATCTGATGGTAGTACGAGATGTCCAACGGGCGCAGCATGAGGTCAGGGCAGAGCGCTAGCGCCCTTGCAAGCGGCATTGCGGACCTGACGCCAAACTTTCTTGCTTCGTACGAGCACGAAGAGACGACGCCCTTTGTTATCCTGTCCTTCTGGTCTGTCATTATCACCGCGTGTGGTCTGCCTGCCAGCGCCGGCTCGCGCAGCTCTTCGCATGAGGGGTAAAAGGCGTTCAGGTCGACGCAAATCACCATCCTGCCTGTCCACGGCTCCCTGTAGGAAAGCGGCGGCGCGGGCAGTGGGCCGGCGTACTCTCTTTCTGGCAGGCCCATCAGCTTCAGGATCCTGTTTGCCCTGTCAGGGCTGTCGACTGTTATGCTTGCAAATTCGAGCCGCTCCTGCTCTGCCCGCTCCTTTACTTTTCTGACCCACGTCTCGTCGTTGCCACCAGACAGGTGCAGGCAGACAAAATTAGAAGTAACCACAGGGTTGAGATACCTGTCAGACCACAGGATGGCAGCGCCGTGCTTTCGCAGGATGTTGTATGTGATGTCCTGAAACCATGAAGCGTTGCCAAACTCTATCGCAGCTGAATATCCATGGTACACGCACGTGCCAAGAAGTTTGTCGAGCCACTCCCTGCCTTCAAAAAGTTTCAGCGCTGCAGGCACCTGCAGTACGACTACAAGAATTTTTTCTTCTATTGCGGCAAGGCCTTCCAGAAATTGCCCCAGCAGCTCGCAGTCCGTCGCCTGCCCTAGCACCCTCACTATGAAGCGGAAATTGTCTGGCGTCTCTTCGGCCCATCTCCTCAGCGCGTGGCTCTGCTGGGCCAGCACGCTGACTGACGCAAGGTCAAAAACGCGCGAATAATATGCGAAATATTCTTGCGGCCCAAGAGTGGCGGGGTAAAAGCCCAAAACACAATTTCCATACTCCCAGCCCGAGCACCCAACGAAATATCTTGTCAAGTATCGCCAAACTATGGGCGATCGAATATAACCCTTGTAGCAGTAGCCAGAGAGGGAGAGGTTCTCGATGTCAGTCAGGCGGTTCATGTCGACGTTCGTTGGGACCTTGCTCCTCTCGATGCTCTCCATCTTTGGGTGGCACGAATAGCAGTAGCCGCACCGGAAGCAGATGTGAGGCGACCTCTTGTCGCACCACCTGCAGCGTCCGTACTTTAGCTTGAGAGGCGGGAGGAACTCGTGAATATATAGATATTCGCCGAATCAATAAAAGACCTTTATGAAGCCATGACCCATGACAATATACTATAGAAATTGACAGAATTCGAACAATTTTTCTATTCCGGAAGAGGTTTTTATAGACAAGTGTCGTCAATTAGATTCGAGTAGGGCCATGGGAGACAGCAAGGACGACTATTTGGAAAGCTTTTGTAAAGGCGTGCTATCGAAGGACCACTTTATCAGGTTCGCCGGCATGTCCAACCACTTTGGGCACCTGATAGCGACCGCTTACAGGGAAAGCCTCGTCCCGCTCATGACACACGAAGATACGTCGCGCTATGCGGTCCAGGCTGCAATCCGCGCTGCCACTAGGGAGACCTTTGAAACAAAGATAGGCGAGCTGCAGTTCTCGATAAGCAGGTACGGCAGGCTGGTGAGGGCCACGATACCAATCAAGTCGTCAGGCAAGAACAAGTTCCTCTTGCTGTTGTCGTTTGACGTCGACGCGGAAGCCGACTCGATAATCAACAAAAAGGTCCTGCCCTACGTAATAGAAAACAAGGACTATTTCATGTGATCAGGGCATGAGTTCAAGCGCCATTTTCAGCTCAGCTATTTCCTTTTCTACGACATTCTTGTCAATATCATCCTGACAAGGATGCAAGAGCATTTCGCAGGCCCCTATCTCAGCCATCAGTATGTCCTTTTTGTCAAGGCACAGGCTGTGGAACCCGTCCATGAACTTGTAACCCACCCGCATGTTCTTCCCGCCGCATGTGCGAGCTTCAATGACCTGGTCTTCGCCTTCGACTATGTTCATGTGATGCACCTTGTAGCCGGCTGCAATGGCATAACATTTAACCTTGAACCGCAAGAGGGGCACCTGTTCAGGGCGTAGTTCATGGCAATGGCGCACCAAAAGCACGAATTACATATGACAAACTTCAATTGCAAATTCTTGTAATCTTCGACAAGTAGATTCTGGGAGGGCATTTCACATCTTTCTTGTTACATGCGTTATGACTAAAAAAATAACGGTATTATGTACTAGAATACAATTCTGGTATATCCCGCCAAAGCCAATTAGAACTATTTTTATGATAGATTCCATTGTATGTTTTCGTGAGGAAGCGCAGTAGCCCAGAGATCGTTGCGACGATTCTTGAAGCGGCCAACGGCGGCGGCATAGGAAAGACGAGGCTGCTAACAGTAGCGAACCTTACCAGCTCTCAGTTCAGGAAAAACATTGACCTTTTAGTAGAAAAGGGCCTTTTGGCCGAGTTTAACAGGGACAGCGGGCATCACTCGTACAGGACCACGGGGCTCGGCTTGAAGTACCTGGCGCTGTACAACTCGATCAAGGCGGTCGCGTACATCGATGTATGACAATTCAAATATCCCCTTACTGCTTCCTTCTGCACGGCAACCGGAAAGAAACAGACAAAATTTGGCGACGTTGCTATAGAGTTCTTCAATGATGAGGCCCCAAAGACCATTGAGAATTTCAAAAACCTGGCTAAAAGCGGCTTTTACGACTGCCTTGTGTTTCACAGGATTATCCCCGGCTTTGTAATACAGGGTGGCGATCCCAACACAGAGAGCTCCGCCAACCGGAGCAAGTTGGGGACAGGCGGGCCGTGATGGACGGTGAAGGCAGAATTCAATAAGAACAAGCACTCAAGGGGAGCGCTCTCGATGGCAAGGTCGCAGGATCCGAATAGCGCAGGCTCGCAGTTCTTCATAGTGCTGAAAGAGGCCAGCTTTTTGGATGGCGAGTACACGGTGTTTGGGCGCGTAACTGCAGGCATGGACGCGGTTGATAAGATAGCCGCTCTGAAGTGCGACCCGGCAGACGCGCTGGTGGACGCAGAACAGGCAAAGATGATAAAAGTCACTACCAGCGACTAGCTAGAACCGGCGATCATGGACCTTATCATGGCCACCCACGCCTTTTTGTTCGCGGCATCGCTTACGCCAAGCATCCTGTTTACCGCAAGCCCGTCATAGAGCGCGACAAGCGCTATTGCAAGGCTCGCAGCATCAACCTCTTTTTTCAGGAATCCCTCCTCGATTTTATTCCTGACTCCCTGCATGACGTGCTCGTGGACCTTGACGTGGAGCTCGTACATCGCCTTTTTCAGCTTTGGATTGCGGGCCGACTCGGCCACCATCTCCAGCATTACCCTGTCGTTTCCCTGCTCGCGACTGCGGATATTGTCGTAGATCTGCTCTGCGTCCGAAGCAACATTCTCCTTCTTTACAAAAAGCCCAGCGTCCTCTTTGTCGCCTTCCTGTATGTTGTGCTCGCAGATGGCCAGAAAGAGATCTTCCTTGCTGTCAAAGTAAAGGTAAATGGTGCCCTTGCTAAGGCCGAGCCTTTTTGCAATGTCTTCCATCTTTGTCCTGTCAAAGCCTGTCTGGGCAAAACTTTCTATTGCTGCCTGGATTATCTTTTCCTTGAGTTCCGCCTTGTACATGCTTGTCACTTTGGGCATGCTATGACACCGTTCTCGCTACCAACGCCATTCACAATCCCACAGTGTCTAATAAGGATAACTGACTGGCTGGTCATTTTAGAAATGTTATTCGCCCACTTCGACATCAGAGTGGTGCTCGCGGTGGTGCCTGTCTGCCTCTTCCTTGGTCAAGAACTCCTTTGCGCAGTCCTTACACCGGAATGTGCCCGACTCGTATTCAGACATTGGTAGTGATTGGCCAAGGTCGCTAATATATCTAACAGCAGCCAATTTTATTAATCAAGGCCAATATACCAGCCCTGAGCACGCTTGGGAATCGACTATGAATTCTTCAACTCGTTCTGCAAGGGCGTCCTTGCAAAAGATAGGTCCATCCGCTGGGTGGCAATAGTCAACAAGAACGGCATAATACTGACCCAGAAGGCAAGAGAGGGCGTAAAACTGCTTCTTACTGAGGAGGAGAACGAAGAGTACGCCGCAAGCGCTATCGCTCGGCAAAAGACAAGGGGCAAGTTTGAATCCAAGATCGGCAAGATGGCCTATGCTTTCGGCAGGTACGACAGGCTTCACCGTGCCACGATACCGATAAACGAGAACTATTACCTGCTCGTTACGCTCGACGTCGAGGAGAAGAATTTCGACTCTATCATAATGGACAAGGTCTTCCCGTCGATAGCTGATAACAAGAGCAGGTTTGTCACGATGGAAGACTCGATCTAGCCTGCCAGACGCGACTAGAGTTGCCGCCCAGAAATGCAGGACAGAGTTGGAAAAGATCTGGACATGTTCTGGAAAAACCGTTTTAATAATCATCCATGATACACGCCCTATGAAAAAGAGCATGATTGTCCCAATCATTGTGGCGGCGGTAGCGGTGCCGGCTGGCGTTTATGCGGCATCTCCGCTTTTCACAAACACTACAATAAACGAGCCGCTGCCGGCTGCAGACGACAAAATGGTGGAAGACAATACGATAGACGCGGTCATGGCTGACAAGAATGATGATGCAATGATGGAAAAAGACGATATTATGATGGCGGACGAGAGCGAAGATGCAATCACGGAAATGGAATTATCAGGTAACTTTGCCGGCGCCGGCGACGGGCTTCATAATGCCGAAGGCTTGGCCAAGGTGATCTCCCTCGAAGACGGAAGCGACGTGCTGAGGCTTGAAGACTTGAAAGTCACAAATGGCCCTGATCTGTACGTCTACCTTGCCACAGACATGCAGGCATCTGACTTTGTCGACCTTGGATGGCTCAAGGCAAACAACGGTAACCAGAACTATGACATACCTGAAGGGACCGACCTGTCAAAGTACAACACCGTGGTCATATGGTGCAAGGCGTTTTCAGTGTTCTTTGGAGGCGCAGAGCTGACATCGAACATGTCGACCTGAACCCCTTCTTTCTGAAGACTGTTCTGCAATCGATTTTGGCGATGCGGCGCCATGGGCAATATCGAAGAAAAGAGCTACAAAGAAAAGGTCTAAAAAGACGACTAAAAGCGCCGCGTCTTTTTCTTATTTTCGAACTCTGCAACCCTATCTAGATATTCCGGGTTTTTCTGAAGTGCTTTGTTTTACGCAATATTGGTCAGCCTATCAGCTTCCTTATTTTCTTCTCCTGGTACATGTTTGATGTGGATGTCCGAAAATTTGTCCCTGAGTAAGAGGACCTTGCGGTAAAGCGGGACTATTCTTTTTGACCTTATTTTGTATTTGCCATTTTGCTGATTCACAACAAATTCTGAATCGCCTATGACCTCTACCTTGCTGGAACTAAAATTGTTAGCGACAAGCCATTCAAGGGCCTTGATAAGGGCTGTGTATTCGGCGACGTTGTTTGTCGCATCATTTGAGAAAGGCTCTCCAGCCACACCGAAGTCGCTGTGGATGGTCTTGCCGTCTTTTTTTACGACAAAAGCATAGCACGCGATGCCGCCGGGGTTTACCGGCTGGCAGAGGCCGTCAAAGTAGACTTCGACCAACGCAGGTCATTGAATGTCCGTAGATATGTCCATATCGCTGCCGTAATGTCATGGAAGCTTCTTCAACATCATTCAAATAATAGCTTGCGGCAGAAAATGTGCCAAGAATCATGAGCGTCGATCTCGCCCTTATTGGAACTTCGGTTGGATTTGGGGGCATAGCTGGCTTTTTGATCGGCTACGCGGTCAAGAAGGCGATAAAGATAATGATGATAATAATCGGGCTGTTCTTTGCCGCACTGGCGTACCTGAACTACCAGGGCATCATGACGATAAACTGGGACAAGCTGGGCTCGACGGCAACAGGGGCCACCACGGGGCTTGGGAACGCAACTGGCCAGATAGCAGGGATTTCTGATCAGGTCGCCCCTACCCTGATAAACTTTGGAATACCCCTCACAGGCAGTTTTGCGGCAGCCTTCGTGTTTGGTTTCATGAAGGGATAGCTGGCAGTAAACTAGATCAAAGCAATTTGTATATTTGGCAATTGCAGAGGCCTTATCTCTGCATGCAGGCAAAGACGGCAATCATTCTATCGGACGCGCATGGAACCAAGTGCAAGATCGTGCTGATAGAGGAGATTATGCTTCTCAACAAGGAGCTGAGGACCAAGAACGAAGAAATCGCAATGCTGAGGAAGAGGATCTTGCTTTAAAGGTCGATCAAATAAAAAAGAAAAAAGGGTTAGAATACTCCCAAGAAACGCTTTCTGCTTGCTTCCACGGGCTTAGCCTCTGCAGTATTCGCTTCGGCTCCAAACGTGCTTTCTACGCCAGTGAGAACAACCATAACCCTTGCCTTACCTTTAATTGCAGGGTCTACCCTTGCACCCCACACGATTCTTACCTCTCTTGTTAGGGTTCTTGAAATCAGTTCTCCTGCTCTAGTCACTTCCTCCAAGGTAATGTCATCGCCTCCAGTAACATGTATTAGAGCTCCCTGTGCGGCCGACATATCCTTAATATCCAATAGCTGTGAGTCAAGGGCCATCTTGGTTGCGCGCTCTATCCTATCCATACCATCTGCCACACCAACGCCAATTGCCGCCAATCCTCTACCTTCCATGATTGCCGTCAGGTCAGCAAAGTCGATATTGATTAGGCTGGCTGTAGTGATCGTTTCTATTGTTCCTTTGATAAACTCTCCAACAAGCTCGTTTGCAACGCCAAGTGCTTGCTGCAAAGGTAGATTTCCTGCAACCCTTGTCAGCCTGTTGTTATCTATTGCGACAACCGTGTCACATATCCTCTGCAGGTTTAGAAGTGCTTCCTTTGCCATAGAGTAGCGGAATCTTTCAACTGCAAATGGCAGAGTTACTACCGCAACGACAAGTGCACCTGTGGCTCTCTTTAGTTCCTCGGAGAGTACCTGAATTGCTCCTGTTCCGGTTCCTCCACCAAGTCCAGCGCATAGAAAGACAATGTTTGATCCTTGCACTTCTCTAACTATTTCATCTATACTTTCACGGGTGGCCTGCATGCCTTTCTCTGGATAGCCACCACAGCCTCTGCCCTGTGTCAGCTTTGGCCCTATCAAAATGCGCCTATCTGCTTTGCTAATTCCGAGATGAGCAGCATCTGTATTTACTGCAATAAGCTTGCCTCCATAGACTCCCTTTCTCTTTATCCAACTAATGATATTGCTCCCGGCACCGCCGGCACCAATCACGGATACCTGTGGTTTGGCCATGTCCATTGCTGCACGAAGAGTATCCTCTTCCATTATTCCTTCCATTGACTGTTTAGCACCAAAATTGTTACTATTGTTTGGATATTCCATGTCTTGTAGTTGAATCACGGTGATGATATCTGCTATTGTACGTCACTGGTTACCACATATGGTCACAAAGTGACTCTGAGGGAAGAGGCTCTTGGGAGCCTTTGATTGGTCGAAATAAATACGCACCTAGCACCACAAGTGTTGCTTTGCACGGTCATATTCAAAATGATACATGTGTTTAATATTCTCTCAATAATTCCATAAAATATTGGCCAAGAACAGCATAGAGGACAAATTCGATGCAGTCGTTACCACAATCATAGAAGCTATAGGAGCTTCTGTGATAGAGCAGAAGTTGCAAGTGCCAGCTAGATTACAGAAGGCGCGAAGCGAGGCATTCAATGAAGGGTATACAGCAAGAGACAAGGAACTACAAC
Source organism: Nitrososphaera sp. (assembly GCA_035283265.1). Taxonomy (GTDB): domain Archaea; phylum Thermoproteota; class Nitrososphaeria; order Nitrososphaerales; family Nitrososphaeraceae; genus Nitrososphaera. The sequence goes on along the minus strand of DATEUD010000087.1, from coordinate 7,022 downwards.
CGCTCATAAGAGAAAGCGAGCATGAAAGGGAACTCCTGAAGAACGAACGCCTAAAGCTAGAGAGGCAAATCGCATCGCTTAACCAACAGCGAGCAGCCAAAGACCAGATACTGTCAAAACTGCAGCTAGAGAGGGATAGGCTCAAAGCAAACTAGAATTTTCCAAGCATCTATTCGGATATCGTGTCTGTCTGCACTCATGGGTGCTACTTTGTAGTCCTCATCTGATACTTGCTCGGGAAATGTATGGCAGTTTCTGCTTCCCTTTCATTGCCTCCAAAATTTCCTGCATTTTTCTGTGATGTTCAGCTTTTGTAAAATCCGAGGCTTTGATAGCTATTTGGCCCATTACTTTGAAACCAGAAATACACCTTGCCTTGTGCTTCCCTGCTGCGCTGTGGAGCACAAGATCTTGTCACCATGTCGGCATAATGGCAGCTGCGCATTAAGCGTTGCTGGATCGCAACGTTTTTTGATGGAGTATACGAGAAACTAACTGTGCCATTTGGTCTTTTTAAAAAGAAGGAAAGTGAAGCACCGGCTGAGCGGCTGGCTATAGCGGCGCCGGAAGCTGGCAAGCTTTCAATCCAGCAGGCCCAGGACTTGCTTCGCAGTATCGAGTCGGCGAGGGTGCAGGAGCTTGCTGCGCGCCTTGGTCCGATAAAGGAATCCGCTGCCCAGTCCCTCAGGGTCATTGGAGGGCTTGCAGGCGACATGGAGCGCGAAAAGATCAAGCTTGAAGGCCTCGAGCAGAGGTTCAAGTCCGTGGCCGAGAATGCAAGGAAAACCGTCGTGTCATCGCTCAAGCGCGAAGCGACGACAGAGCTCTTGCTGCCCCAGTCTGCAAATGACGCCAAGAAATTCAGGGAAAAGTTTGAGGCAATGATGAACCGCTTTGGCGAAGTGAGCGGCTCGCACAGCAAGATGCTCAACGCTTTCATGAAAAAGCATGCCGGCAAGATGAAGGACGAATTTGAAGCCCTGACAAAGCTGCTGAAGGAAACCAGAACAGCCATGTCGGATTTTGAACAAAAGCGCGCGCCGATGGTAAGATGCGGCGCCATTCTGAATACTGTTTCGCAAAAGGCAGCATCCATCAGGTCATCCGAGGCTTCCGTGCAAAACATCGAAAGCGAAATTAGAAGAATTGGGAGCGAGCTGGAAGGGCTGAAAATCGAGCTTGGCGAGCTCAGGGCTTCTCCTGAATTTGGACAGGCGCAAGCCGCTGCGAAAAGGGCAGGCGAGGCAGAAAATCAGAAAGAGCAGTTCCATTTGCAGCTGTTAGATCTTTTTTCCCACGTGTCAAGGGCGTTTACAAAATATTCGTATGGCCTCACAAAGGATACAGAGGCGCGGCTGCAGATGATGTCAGACGAGCCGTGGAAAATGCTTTACGACAGCGACGTTTCACCGTATTCTTCGCTCTTGCTTGAAATCCACAAGTCGATAGATTCTGGCAAGATCCAGCTAAAGGACTCTGGTAGAATACTGCACTACCTTGACGTCATATTGAAGTCCCTCCCAGAGTTCCAGGGCAGGGCGCAGACGCTAAAGGCGGAGGTGGATTCGCTTCGCCAGAGTGATACCAGCCTGGTCAATATGGAGATGGAGCTTGAAGAAAAAGTTGCGCAACATGAAGAAGCGCTGGCAAAGAACAGGCAAAACCTAGAACAGCAGAAACGCCAGATAGTAGAAAAGGGCGATGAAGTTAACGCTCAGCTTAAGAAAGTAAGCGCGATCTTGGCAGATCTGACCGGTCAGGAATATTCGTTGGAATACTAGCTGGCATATGCCTCGTTGATTTCTCCTTCAAAAGTAGAGTATGGATGAGCGCCTTTTAGGAGCTTTGGTATTTCTCCCTCTATAAGGAGTATAAAGCTTAGCGTAGACTCAAGCCCAATCGACCTTGCAAGGTTATAGTTGCCCCGGACCACACTGGCGTACTTGCTTGAGTCAAGACAGTCAGAAAATGCAGACGTGTCCGAAACACCGGCGTCCTCTGCAAATTGCTCGAGAGTCTATCTTGTCAACCAGCCGTTGTTTCCCTTTCCCAGCAGCAATCGCTGCGAGCATCACGGTTTTGCTGGTAATGTGTCAGTTATCTCCAGATTATCGAGACGACCCCGAGGCCAGCTATGCAGAGCCCGGCATAGGCCAAGAAATTTACTCCAAGGAAGGCGCCAAGTACTGTCACGCCGATGCCGCTGGCAATAGTTATCGCCTCGCCGACCCTTCGCTGGCTTTTCAGCAGGCGCCGCCTTTGGTTAACCATCAGCAGAATGGAGCTGGCATTGGTTTTATATAATTACCTGATTCCTGCGCAGGGATGCTTCAGACAGCGACCTTGTCAGCATCGCTGCTAAAGGCCCATAGAAGATGTTAAACGCCAGCGAGCCGATGATCATCTTGTCCATTATGGCCAAAAGCTCGCCTACAAGCGGTGGCTACCTGACAGGCACCTCATACTAATGCAGTCCGCCGTAGTGTGCAACTGCCATTCGCTGGATTTGCCGGGATCCGTTTCCATGTGCTGCTGCAGTTGACATAATATTTAACCGGAATGATACTTGTGCATAGACCAGTATCTTAAAATGGTTTCCGGCTCCATCGGGAGGGCACATCCGACTGGCGAATCTAAGAACGGTTATTGCTTGTTCTCGTCAAACCTTTCCTTCAGATACAAAAGGCCCTTGACCAGATCCCTTGCCTGCTCCGGTGAGATGCTGCTTTCCCGAAGGAATTTTTCATCAACACCCTGCTCTAAAAGCTTGGCGATGTCCCAGTGCATCTGCTTCAGGTTCCGCAATTGCTGTTCTGGCACACAATAGACTAGCTATGGCATTATAAAAAATATTGGATTGAATGTGGCTCCAACGAGGAACTGGTCATGACGCAGGAGCAAACGAACATTTGTGAAGGCATTCGCGCTCCTTTGGTAGCAGTTGTCAAGCCGATTCCTTTTGCTAGGCCGAATAAATATCGAAACAAATCGTGACGCATAATACGTCATGCTACGCTGACTAGCACTGACCAGTTTTAACAAGGCCCATCATGAAAGAGGATTTTCTATTGTGAAAGTGTTGCGAAGATAGTAGAGTGTCCACCCATCCCATAAACTTAATATTTCGCTAGCGATATTACTAGCGATATATGATATCTGAGTGGGTATCAAGGGTGGGAAGCGCCATACCAAGGGGCTTTTCCAGGCAATACATCCTTTCCCTGCTGAAGGAACAGTCAATGACTGGCAAGGAGATAATCGACAGGGCCACGATGCAGACCGACGGCAAGTGGAAGCCGTCGCCGGGGCTGATTTACCCGCTGCTTGGCAGGCTGCTCGATGAAGATCTTGTGACCGAAGACAAGGACGGCAGGTACACGATAACAAAGAAGGGGCTTGAAATCACGTCAGACCTTGAATCGTTTAGCAACATACTTCAAAAGCAGATCGACGTGATGCTGCGCGTGGGCAAAGTGGGCAAGTTCATGGCGATGGATCTAATAGACAGGATTACCACCATTGGCTCAGCGCTCAGCTCGAACCTTGACTCTATGACACATGAAGAGCGCAATAAGTACAGGGAGTTTCTGCAAAGCGAGCTGAGAAAGCTTGATGAGCGGCAAGCAAGGAACGCTGCAAAAGAAAAAGTAGACGTCGAATAAGACATAGCAAAGCAGTCTCCTCATTCCCTGAAAGTCATGCAGAAAAATTGAATCGACAGTTTACTCTGAATTCGCTGTCGCTCCTGACTGTTCTTACAAATCCCTGCGCCAGCATGTATTTTTTTTGTGGTACAAGTTATCAATGCAAAACAGGCAATTGGTTAGCGTGGCTCAAGGAATAGCCCACAGGATCCGCCACCTTGTCGAGGCGATGAACAGGCTGGATCTCCAGATAAAGGGCGAGGTGGACGTCATCAAGGATTATCATGCTTAGGCTACAGCCGCCATGCCAGAAGACAAGACCTACCTCTCGAACGGCGTGCAAACAGGCTCAGTAGTCAAGTCATACCTACTTACGGGCAAGGGAGAAATGCCCGGTGAAGGGACAATCCAGGTACAGAATTCATCGACAGCGTCCTCCGGTTTGCAAATTACCCAAAGAGAAAAAATGGAGTACTGAGCGACGTTGCAACCGACTTACAGAATATATGCGCACTGAGCTGGTCCCAGGAAGCACGATAGCCTTACCGGAAATATGTACTAGGCATTTATTAGAGAAGTATTTATTGTACCCCCACATTCTCAAAATGAAATGAAATACAGAAGCCGGACTGACATTGCTGCGGCGATTCTTGAAATAGCTCTTGACGGGGCAATCAAGACCAAGATAATGTACAAAGCGTTTCTGTCATTTCCGCAGCTAAAAGAATACCTTGCGGTTCTTGAAGAGAAAGGGCTGCTTGACTACGCCTCGACCGAACATGAATATCACACGACCGACAAGGGCAAGCAGTTCTTGAAGATGTACAAGGACGTCGGCCAGATAATATTTCCAAGCCCTGCCGTCAAGAAAAAGTGATCATGCCCACGGCCAGAACGGCATGCCGCGGATGCTACACTGCTTTCTTATTATCGCCTTTGCCTTCCTGTCCGCGTCTGTTTCGCTTGCGCCGCTTTTCAGGAACTGCAGCATCAGTTCCTCGTACAGCTTTTTGGCGCGCTCTTCAGTGAATTCCTTGTACTTTTTGCTCTCGAGACTAGGCTCGCCGGCGCCCATCATTTCCAAGTATTCCTGCTTGCAGGCGTCGCATGAATCGTCGAAAAACTCGGTGTGAACCGGGCACTTCGTCCTACATCACCGGGTCTTCCCTAATCTCCAGATTGCCGTTCTCTGCAACCTTGATGCCCATTATCGCCAGGACCGGCCTTGCGTTTTCCAGCCACTCCCGCACGATAATGTTCTTTGCCATCTTTAGCCGATATGGTCTTGCCCAGTGCTGCCCCACCTTATACTTGCCGCGCATGTCTGACGACGTGACCTTGATTACCGCGACTTCCTCCACGACAGGCATCTCGGCATCAAGGGCCCCGTACCTGCCTTCCTTCTGGTACTTTTCCATGAGTGCGTTGAGCGCCCTGGCCTTTTCCTCGCGGTCCTCCACGATCTCTGCCTTTCCCTTGATTACCGCGCTTATGTAGAGCGTGTCTGCCTGTGATGCGTCCGTGGGGTGGAAGTAGTAGGACGGCAAAAAGCAGATGTGCTGGTCCACTTCAAAGCCGACGCTCGGGTTGCGCCGGATGTTGTCGAGCTTTTCGCCAAATGGGTGCGAGTGCATGTAGATGGCACCGTCGGCGTAGACAAAGTTCATCGGTATAACCTGGGGGTAGCCGTCCTTGTCAATCGACGCCACCCTGCCTGCTGGCTGGCTGTTGAGAAAGTCGATTATCTTCTTCTTGGACTGTATTTCGTACTTTTTTATAAGCTGCACCGCCTATTGCTAGCTGCCCTGCCGTTAAAAGTTATACGGCGGTTTGCCCATTATAAGATTATGAACAGGCGGAGTATACGCTACGCACTGGCCGGCTGTATAGTGGCGCTGGCAGCTGCAGTCGCTTACGCAATGGTCAGGCTGTTCGTCCTGTCGCAGCGCGTCGACGCGTCAATATTTGTTATCAATGTTATCGTGTTTGCTGGCATTGCCGGCATTGTGATATACCTCACAAAGAAGGACAGGGACCTCGAGGAAGAAGAGCTCTTCAGGGACTGATAGGAGCAGATTTTAGTGGCCGCCTGCAATACAACGGCATGCACGACGAGTCTAGCAGGTACAGGATAAACCAGATGACAGACACCGGAACCAATGTCAACCTTGCCCTTAGCGAGGACATCGAGCTGGAGCCGGTGTCGCAGCAGCAGATGATGCTGGAAGCTATAGACAGGGCGGTCACGGACAAGGAAGTCAAGGAGCAGATAAGGCCGCTGCTGGAGGCAATCCTAAAGTCACAGCCGCAGACGCTTATCAAGAGCTATTCCCAGACGGTCATACAGATTACGATGCCGAAAAAGCGCTACGAGAAGATGGGTAGTCCGCGCGTCGGCGACAGGCTGCTGATAGACATCACGAAGGCGTGAGCTGTCGTTCAAGCTCTTTCTGCGACCTGAGCGGGAGCGAGCAGGTAAAATTCCTGCATACGAACGCGATCTCGCCGGTGCCCTCGCGCCCCTTAAAGTAGGCGTATTTCTGGAGCGGACGAAGTTCGTTTGCGCCCACGATCGCGTTTATTCCGTCAGGGACAAATTGTTTGTTGAGCCACTCTGCCATGCCTGAATTGCCACTGTCCGTGATCACTGTCACTTCCACCGGCTTTTTCGCGTATAGGTAGATCGCGTTGAGCATCTGACCAAACCCAAACGGGTTCTCTGCAGCCGGCCGCGCGCCGGCCTTCATTATCTTAACTGCGCGGTCAAGGTAACTATTGTCCTGCGTGTAATGATAGAGCCTGAGCAGGTTTGAAGCAGCGACAGAGTTGCCGCTTGGGATCGCAAGGTCGTAAAAGTTCTTGGTCCTCACTATTAGCTTCTCGTGGTCGTCAGATGTAAAGAACAGGTTGCCCTCTTTTTCGTCCCAAAAGTGATTGATCATAAAGTCTGTGTATTTGATCGCTCTGTCAAGGTATTCCTGCCTTGAGTCAACTGCAAAGAGATCGAGCAAGCTGCATATGTAAAAGGCATAGTCGTCAAGGTACGCGTTCAGCTTTGACTGGCCGTCCTTGAACGTACGCAAGAGCCTGCCGTCGTCCGCGGCAATTTTCGTTTCAACAAACTTGATTGCGTTCCTTGCCGCCTGCAGGTACTTAATGTCGCCCGTAATCCCGTATCCTTTTGCAAACCCTGATATCATGAGGCCGTTCCACGAAGTCAGGATCTTTTCGTCCCTCCCCGGCCGGATTCTCTTCTCCCGGGCTGCAAAAAGTTTGGCAGAGGCATCTGCGACTATCTGCGCGGCCTGCTCTGGCGTTTTGCCGTATCGCAGGCCAAGATTTGCCACGGGCACCCTCACGTTGAGTATGTTGCTGCCT
>DATEUD010000086.1:0-15115 GCA_035283265.1 Nitrososphaera sp. | reverse complement strand
GTAGCCGCAGCACGGACACCAGAGCCCATCCCACTTTATGAATATCTCGCAGATCTGGCATCTTTTCTGCCCACTGGCGTAGCGGCCAGAGCCGACTGGCTTTTGAGCCTTGTGACGGATGCATATACCCTTACAAGTCATTTTTTGTTTCACCCGGTTTATAACCGACTAATCCGTGCGTGCGATAGTTAGTTACTTTACCGAGTTATAGTACACATAATATCTATTTAAGATTTATACAAATATTTTATTTGTAAAACCGAAGATTTATCAAAATTTATATAATCCTGTCCAAACAAATGCTATAAAATTTCCAATTAAAATGTTGAATAACCATATTTATTCACCTTGCATCTTGCCCAAAATTGAAGATTTTCTACATATTTTATAATGAAAATATTCGCCGATTGCATAAAATTCTGATAAATGTCAGAATAAGCAAGCGATTGGAGCTAGAGCCAGTGCTGGATCTTTAGAAAGTCGTCTATGGGTTCCTTCTTTAGCAGCTTCAGGAGCGCCAGCGCCTGAGGGACGGATAGCATTGGCTTTTTGAAGTGGTTGTCAGTCGCAATCCTTGGGCAGGCGACCTGTACAAACGCGTCGATGCCCTTGAAGACCTGCATCCGGTCGTTAGTGATTTCCGTAAGGGCTATCATCTGCACCTTCTTGCCCAGCTTCTCGAACTCTTTCTTCAGCTCGAGCGCGCGTACGTGGGCGAACTGGCCTTCTTTGAGGCCGATGATTATTCCGATTTTTTCGGCGTCAAGCGCCTTGTAAATCGACAGAATTGCACGCTTCTGCATGCCGTGCGCAAACTCGTTTACCTGTGAGTATTCTTGGAAATACGGGTCGAGCATGAACGTCGGCTTTTCAGTCGACATTGCCACGCTTGCAGAGTGGAACATGCTCTGCCCGAGGAAAAAGTACGCGTCAACCTGCTTTTGCACGCTGTATGCAGGATAGAATTCGCAGCCAAACACCTGCGCGTCGCGGAGCTGGCCCTTGCCCCTCCCGATCACAACGGTGTAGCCTTGATCCTCGAATATCTTTCTCACGCTTTCTATTTGGTGCAGGTGCTGACTGTCAGTAAGGAGCGATATTGTTTTGTATTGTCTTTGCAGTTCTTTTGCGCATTTTTCCGCCACTGAATCAAAGCTAATGTCGTCAAAAGCGCCGATCATGACGACCTTGTCGCCAAAGGTCTCCATCGCAATAGTGTGGCCGATGTTGAACAGGATGTCTGCACCAAGCATGTCTGCGGCATGAGTGTTGAGGTCGCACGAGCCCCAGCATGTGTCGCCAATGACGTACGCTTCAATGCCAAATTTTTCGACGACGTGATCGGCAGCGTCCTGCAACTTTGGGATTAGGCCCTCAGGCCCGTTGAGCGCGACCGATCTTGGCTTTCGCTGCTCTATAACTTCAAACATTCTTCCTTCGTCGATCCTAATGGTCATGGCTTGCTCACCCTTATCGCAAGTTTGGGGCAGACTGCTTCACACTCAAAATAGTAAATACAGTCGCGCTCCCTTGACGGTAACGCCTTCCTGCCTGCGTTCGCGTCTTGCCAGTCAAAAACATTGACGGGAGACACTGCAATGCAATCGCCGTCGCTGATGCATAGATCAAAGAAGTCGACTGCAACGTCGGTGTCATAGATCCCTAGGTTGCTTTCCGAATTTTTCCGTACCTTGAGGTTCTCAAATGTCGTAGCAACCATGTTTGCCTGAAACTTTGGATCGATAGGCATTACTAGAAAGGTTTGCCGAATTCAATTTAAATCATGCTGTAAAAAGAGTGGAGGCAGCCTGCCGGTACCACCGTTGGCAAAAGGCCCCATTTCAAGCCCCGCGAGATCCACCGCGTAGACGCGCTAGCATGGTTACGCCGCCTTAGGGTTGCTCCCTCCCGGACCTCACCCATTTCGACGATGCGCAGTCGAGACCGCGCCTTCGCGCAGTTCGCCACTCATAACCATCCGACACGGCGTGATTTCATTTCAGCAAGGCAAGCGGGAACCTCCTACCAGCGGATTTACCCGGCCGTTACTGATCCTGGCATAAAGCCGATTTCCAGTGTGGGGCACGGCTGGCGCCCCGATCCTCCCTGCCTCCGCCCAATAATTTGCATGATGGCTATATTTGCTTGTTGGATGTCAATATACTGACAGTCTTGCAGACAGAGCAGACCTCGCCGGTAGAATCGCGCCCGCATACCATGCATTTCCTACCTTCAGTGCTCTGGGCGCTGTGCAATGTCTTTGATATCTTTATCATCGAGTTGTAAGTGTTGTGCTTGATCCCGGGGTGCTCTTTTTCGAGCTTGTTGAAAAACTCCCGCAGGTCAGTGCGTATGCTTTCGCTCATGTAGGGGCATTCTTCCGACTGGAACGGGATCTCGCGCTGGAGCGCATAGAACGCGATTTCGTACTCGTAAATTTCAATGAACGGCTTGATCTTTTTCATGCCGCTTGCGTACTGCACCGGCTCCGGGTAAATCCAGCCGATCCGCTCCACGTCGCCGGCCAGCAGGTTGATCATGAACGTCTGCAGCTGGTCGTCCATGTTGTGCGCAGTCGCCACAACGTCTGCGCCAACCATTTCCGCTGCAATGTCGATTGCGCGCCTGCGGAACGTGCCGCACATTGAGCAGGACGACATTTTTTCTGAAGGCCTCAGCACCATCGCCTCGTCCATGTCAACCCCAAATAGCGACTTGTAGCTGAGTACCTTGCTCTCAACGCCCTGCTGCGCACAAAAATCCTTCACTATCTGCAGCGACTCGTCGCGGTAGCCCCTAATCCCCTCATCTATTGTGACTGCGACAAGCTCGTTGCCGTTGTTTGGGTGCTGGTCAAAAAGCATCTTTAGGACATACAGCATCGACAGGCTATCCTTGCCGCCAGACACGCCGACAGCTACCCTGTCGCCGTACCCGATCATTGAATATTTTGAAATCGTTTTTGCAGCCTTGTCCTCGATAGAGCGGATAAAACACTTTTTGCACAAATACTCTCCAGAGTACGCCCTGTGGTATACGCTCTCTACCTTCTGGCACCTGCTGCAAATCACGAGGCACTTTGCGCACTGCAAGGGTTATTAACCATTCGAGCATGAACTGATTAGATCAAAAGCTTGTACTCTTCTCGTGAACCTTCCGTCTGAACTGCTCGACGAAATCAACCTCAAGATATTAGACATGTTGACACGCAACGCGTTGCGGCCCTTTGTAGAGATAGCGGAAGAGCTTGAAATTTCAGACGCGACGGTGCACATGGGTATCCGTAGGCTGGTGGCCGCCGGCATCATCCGCAAGTTCACTATTTCGACTTATGGCCGGCTATTGGGCTACGACCCCCTTGCCTTCATGGGGATAGCCATGAAGGAGGGCTCGGCCGATGAGGTGACGGCCACCGTGTCGCAGTTTGACGGGTAACTAGAGATACACGAAATAGACGGGCGGTTCGAGCTGATTCTGAAGGCGCGCGCAAGGAACTTTGAGGAAATGAGGGACATCGTGGTGAACAAGATACGCTGGCTCCCGCAAATAACCGACGCCGAGTTGATGGCTTTGCGAAAAACTACAAAAGAGGGGCAGCCGGTTTCATTGAAAACGGATATTTCGGCTGCTACGGCTTCCCCAACGTAGCTACTTTTGCTGCTTGTCCTTCTTTGACGACTGCCACCAGTCAAGGTAGTCGTCGTGGTGCCTTCTGCTCGGGTCGTCCCTGGCATTTTCAGCCTTGTCGCGCAGCTCGTCTATCTTTTCCCGGGTGGCAAAGAGACCACAGCTTTTGCAGATAAAGTTCTTGCTAGCAAGGTCAAATTTCAGCTCTCCTCCGCACTCTGGACAAAAGCTTGCCATTCGTAATCCTATTTGCTTCTTGCTAATAAAAGGTTTTCAAGTGCGCATTTCCAAATCAGAACGGATGAGGTACTCGGTTTCAGTCCGGTTCAGCCCCGACGGGCGCATTAACGTGAGCGGAGACGAAATATCCATTTCGATAAAATCGCCGCCAGAGCGCGGCAGGGCTAACAGGGAGCTGGTGAAAAAGCTGGCGGCGCATTTTGGAGTCAGCGAAGACAGGGTCAGGATAATTTCCGGCCTGGCGTCGCGAAAAAAGATAGTTGAAGTGCTGTAATGCTTTATGACTTTACAGCACCTTACTTTTAAGAAGCTTACAGCATATGCAATTAGCTGGAGAACGTATTTGCAAAATCGACAAAGAAATGAAGTCATGAGGGAAGTGCTGCAGACGGCGATAAGACCCGGCGTGGACATCACAAGGATAATGTTTTGCGCATGCCTGAGCCACTCGCAGGCGATGGCGTACCTGTCGCAGATGTTCTGGCCGTACATGACAAACGACGTCGAGCATGGGAAAAGGTACTACCGCACGACTCCAAAAGGGGTGGAATACCTTGCCGCGCTCAACAACATGTATGAGCTGTTGCAGATGGAAACCAAGACATTGCAAATTAAGTATCGGTGCATGGACTTTGGTCTTCATTCCGCTTGCACGGTCAGTTCGCCCGTCGAAGCACCATGCACCGAGTGCCATGATATTATGTTTTTTGAAATTAAACCTTTACTATGATCCTGCCGGCGTCAGCTTCGACCCTCGCAACTGCACCCTGCTTTATCGCCGGCGCGCCCTTGGGCAGGTCTACGACCGGGATGCTGGCTATGGCACAGCCAGACGCCGTGGTGATGTCTGCCTTGGAGCATACCACCGCGTTTGGAGCGGTGCCGTATTCCCTCAATGAATAGATCGCATACGCGCCGACGCTACTCCCAACCGCGTATGGGAATACCAGCACCGCGCCCTTGAGCGACTTTTCATACAGCTCGTGCTTTGAGTCGGTTATCATGCCTGTCTTGGGATCGACCATTGCCAAGAAGTTGATTGGCTGCGCCGTGACAAGGGTCAGGCCTTCTCCTGACCCGCCGACAATTTTCTTGCAGTTGCTGATTATCATTCGGTGCACACCTTTGCTATCGTCCTGATATCTTTGAGCGCCACCTTGACTTTGTTCGAGTTGTTAAGGTAGTAAGCGCCCTTGACGCTGTTTGACACCACCGAATCGTATTTGTCTTTCGTGACATAAGGAGTCAGGCACGTGCACGAGTCGCACATGATTTCCGCGCCCGACCTTTCGAGCTTGCCAGTAAGCCCCACCTTGGCCGCTTGGCCGTATATTGCCCTTGAGCAGAAAATCATGCAGCGCTTGCTGAACTTTTTGCCTTCCGTAAGCTTGGCTAAAAAATCAAGCTCGTTCAAGCCAAGCTGCGGGCTCCCAAGAGTGATAATGTCGCCGTCTTCTGCGGTGCTCAGCTCCTCCATCACTGCTTTTGCCTCCTTCTTGCCAAAGGAAATTTTTTCTCCGCGCCCCCGGCCGACGGTAAACATGCCGCAAGAGCCTGACGTCCCAATAGCCGCGGACAGCGCCTTTGCCTCAATAGTCGACGGCCTTGATATGCCACTGAAGGCAACAGAGCTGTCCTTGACGACCTTGCCTGCAAAGTAGCCCAAGAGTCCATAGTGTAGCTCGCTTCCAAATCTGAAATTGGCCTCAATGCCTACCTTTGGGTTTCTCGCCTCATCAAGCCGGAGGTCGGAAAGCGGCGCTTTGCCTGTAACAGAGCTGGCAAGCGCGGACAACGCGCTTTCCTTGTTTGTCCTCAAGCCCAACAGCGAATTTGAAAACACGGCTGCATTGCTTTCTGCGAAGCTAACCGCCGTGCCCTTGTCCGGGATATCGAAAACTTCGTATGGCGTGCACGTAAACGATGGCGTGACGCCAATCCGTTCATAAGACTTTACTATGCTTGTCTGCTTTTCCTGAAACTTTTCAGGGATACCTTCAGGATGGTTTCTGTCATAGCCCATAGGGTTTACGGTCGTCTTTACGGCAACCTTGGCTGTCCTGCTGAACTCGTCCAGGAACTGCGCGCCGGCGTCCCCGATGGTGTTGTAGTTGACGCCAGAAACATGAGCCCACTTTATCGGGACAAACTTTTTTGCGCCCGTGGCCTCGCCTATTGCCACAAGGATCCTGTACGCGGAGGCAAGCGCCTTGCCTTTCTTGCCGGCAAGCGCCTCTTCCTCGTCCCTTGCAAGCTCCATCTGAATATACTCTTTGCAAAGAGTATAAAATTATATGCTCTGCAAGCGGCATTTCTGCAGATGGCAGCCAAGCGCACAATGGGAGTCATAATAAAAAAGATGGAGCAGGTGCTCAAGCGGGAAAAGTCCCCGCGGCTGACCGCGCTTCGTGGGCTCCAGATGGAGGAGCAGGGCAACCCGTTCAAGATCCTGATAGGCACGATACTGTCAGCCCGCACAAGGGACGAGAACACTACCCGGGTTGTGAACAAGCTGTTTGCAAGGTTCAAGACGCCGGAGGATTTGGCGGTAGCCGACATTGACGAGATAAAAAAGATAATCCATAGCATCGGCTTTTACAACGTCAAGGCAGAGCGCATAAAGCAGGTCTCACAAACGCTTGTCAGCAGGTTCGGCGCGCAGGTGCCCTGCGACATAGACCAGCTGCTGGAGTTGCCCGGTGTAGGCAGGAAGACAGCCAACTGCGTGCTTGTCTACGCGTTTGACAAGCCGGCGATACCGGTCGACGTGCACGTGCATCGGATTTCAAACAGGCTCGGGCTTGTTCACACTAAAATGCCCGAGCAGACAGAGCTGAAATTAATCAAGCTTGTCGACAGGCGGCTGTGGACTAGGGTGAACGACACTTTTGTCATGTACGGCCAGAACATCTGCCTGCCAGTAAAGCCGAACTGCAAGGCGTGCGACTTGAAAAAGATGTGCCGATATTACTCTACTCTGGCTTCCTCTTCTTGAATATCAGCAGTCCTATGATGATGCCGCCCACTCCAAGTGTCACGCCAAGGGGCACGTAGTAAATAGGCGACTCACTGAAACTTCCAAACAGTATTTCAAACGAAATGTCGCCTGCATAGGCGTTGGCGACTGACGTTTCGCCGTCGTTGCCATAGACCGCGATCGAGCCAACTGCAAAGCCATCGAGGTTGAGCCTGTCAAGGACGATCCTCTTGCCGTTTGTGACTGTCAAGCCTGTATTCTCTCCGTGTGTCACGGATATCGGGCCCTCAGTGGTCCAGCCATTCTCTCGGTTGTCGTACATCCTGACGTATCCTGTCTCTGGCGTGTTCACCGCGACCCAGTATCTTTTTGACTCGCCGCCAAACGTCACGATTTCAATATATTTATCGCTCGGCGCCGGTTCCTGTATCTTAATTATGGTCTTTGAATCGTTGCTTGGGACGTACGACATGTTGTTCTGAATGAGCAGTATCCAGCTTGGCTGCTTGGGATCGTCAAAAGTATAGACGAGGGGGCTGTCGTAATCCTGATTTGAAGCGGTGTAGGGAAGCACAAAGCTTTCGCTCCTGTCAGACTTGATAACTTTGTAATCCTGCTCCTGCGCAAGGGCGAGGGCAGGCAGGAACAATAATGGTACTGCGATTACCACAAGCAGCAAGCGCATAGAACGAATTGAGCCGCTTTAGTAATATATACGACTCGGCGGCCGCGCCTACTGCATTATCATCTCTGCCACCGTGTAGTCGCTTTTTTCTGGCACGCCCTCAATGGATGAACCTGCCATTTCGAGGACCGAGGCGACTTTCATGTTGCCGTAGCTGTAGAACGAGTCGATGTCCTCTTGTCTCCCGGAAGGTGAGCACAATACTTTCCTGCTCAATGGGCGTGCTGTGGATCACGACTAACCCTCTTATGCCCCTTTACTTTCGACCGGTGGTTTGACGATCTCTTCGTCAGACGTCTGTTCCCACCTCTCTCATGGCACGCTTGAGGCGGCTTACATTCTGCTTGGCAAGTATGGCAGGGTTGGGCACAGCATTCCTTTTAAGCCTGTTTAAAGCTGCGCCCGCCGCATGTTGGCACGTTTCCGGCCTCAAAACACTGGAACGGTCGTTCCAAGTATTCCTGATATAATGGCTGTCGAAAGTAATAGATGGTAGTAGCAGGTTGTATGCCGCGGCCGGTTCATTGGTAAATAAGAAGACGATAATCTTGTTACCGTTATTGCTAATTCTGGTTTTGCCCATACCGGCATATGCAGAATCCTTTACCGTGACCACAAATAAGGACATCTACACTCTTGACGAGAAAGCGATAATTGTCGGGGCCATATCAGAAGATGCGCCAGTGGGTTACGCCGTGCTCATAAAGTTGACGGGGCCGGGAGGAGACTGTGCAGAGCAAAACATACTTCCAGCCGCAGACAACTCGTTCGTGTCAAGGCCGGTGAGGCTGGATGAATGCGGCTTTGGCGAATTCACGGTGTCGGCCTTTTACGCCGACCAAAAGGCCAATTCTACTTTTACGATCTCTAACAACAGCAAGACAGACGCGGCGAGCAAGCTTGAGCTCCGCATGCTAAAGAACGTGCTTTTGCAGGCGCAAGACGCGGTAAACGACCGGGTAAAAGAGCTGATTGAAGCAAGCTACGTCCTGCCAGAAGAGGTTGCCGATAATTACAGCGAAGGAGTCTCGGAAGCTTCCCTTGCGCTTCAGGCGATCGAGTTTGGAGACGCCACAGAGGCAAAGAAGCACATGATATTTGCCATCCTAGACTTTCGACAAGTCCTCGCTGCGCTCTCTGACGAGAATGTGGCGAGGTTTGAACAGACCGCCGAGCAGCAGGCAGCAAGCGACGGCAACTCGGACGTCGTTGGAACATACAGAATGCTGCGGGAATATTACTACAGGCTTGAAGAGCTGGCTGAAAAGAACCAGGTTGACAAGGAGGGCCAGTTCAAAGCCGCCGTGTTGCTCCTAGCGAATGCAAGGCAGATGATAGACGACGGCAACCTCGAAGGCGCAGAACGGAACCTGGGGCGAGTAAACGCCCTGCTCGAGGCAATTAGGGCCAGCCTCTTTGACGAGGAAGAGGTCGAAAGGTTTGCTTCGTACGCAAACAGCTCCAGCCCCGAAGACGAAGAGCTGGCCAGAAAGCTGACAGACGTGGCAGACAAGTTTGAAAGGACGGCGCTAAAATTGCTCAACGAAACCGGCTCTGACGCAGGAGCGCAGGCCAAGGTGCAGGATGCGCTATCTCTCATTGCGAGTGCCAGAATAAGCATAGAGGCACAGGACTTTGAATCTGCAAGAGATACATTGTCCACGGCATACCGCACGATTAACGAAGCAAGGAGCCTGATCGAGGACGAGGCTGACGATACGTCCAGCTCGAATAATGGTGAAAATTCAAGTGACACTTCGGGAGGACCCGGCAATGGCGAAGACTCTGGTAATAGTGGCAAAGAGAACGACGATGACAAAGAAGGCTCCAACAGGCGCAGCAACGACACCGCAGACGACGCCTAAGCACTAAAATCATGTTCGAATCCCGTCATGCCATGGCGGCAAAGCATCCATGCCAGCGCGGCTAGCGCGTTCTTGTCTGCCCGTGTTGAATTGGAACAGCCGTTCCACCGTGCAAATTCCGCCCTCCCCCTAATATAACTTGGAAGACTTTAAGCCACCTATGTCTGAACGCAAGAACAACAGAGGCAAGATCGAGATAATGGCAGACGTTCTGGCCCTTTCCACTGCAGGGATAAAGAAGACCCACATCATGTACAGGGCAAATCTGAGCTACGAGCAGATACTTCACTACCTGAACCGCCTGCTTGGTAAGGGACTTATCGCTCAGAACGTGTCAGACGGCGCCCTTGTATACAGGACAACCGAAAAGGGTAGAGAATTCCTCGCCTGCTACTCGCGCATGAGCGAACTCATAACCGAGAATTACCAAGACCAGAAAGTGCCACTGCTCACCGCCTAGACAACGAGCCTGCCGGCTTGGACTATCATTGTATGTCAGTTTTGACCTAGCTAGTGTGGTTTCGAGATCTAAGTTTAGTATTCTATGAGCGGCTTGTCAAATGAGACAATGATTCTTGCTATCTCAGGTCTCATCAGATGCTCAGCCGGGATATCGCCTGAGCTGACCATGTTTCTGATCTTAGTGCCACTTAATTCTTCTCTAAATTCTGGACCATGAGGGCAGTTCCTTTGGTTAGCGTAGCTCAAGCATTTTTTGCAATAATAGAACGCGGGAAAGAACACTGGCTCTATTTCAAGGTCGGTATAATCCTCGAATATCTTGTGCGCAGCAAACGGATGATAATAATTGCCTACTCCGGCGTGGTCGCGGCCGACTATGAAATGCGAACAGCCAAAATTCTTTCTCATTATCGCGTGATGAATAGCTTCCTTGGGGCCGGCGTACCGCATTTCTGTGTGGAGTGTCACCAGCATCGCCCTGTCTTTTGGGTAATAGTTATCAATGAGCGCCACGTAGGAAGCAAGGATCACTTCGTCCTTGAAATCGCCCTCCTTTTTCTTGCCTATGAGGGGGTTGATGAAGAGCCCGTCGTAGAGATTGAGCGCAGCCTTTTGCAGCATTTCGTGCGCGACGTGTGGGACGTTCCTTGTCTGGAATCCGACAACTGACTTCCAACCCTTGCGCGAGAATTCTGCGCGCGTCTCAGCCGGCGTCATCCTGTACTTGCGCAGCGGCGACTGCTTTATGCGCTTGATGACATCGACCCTGCCGCCGGCCAGCCGGTTCTTCATGCTTATCATCTTTTCGACACCGGGGTGCTTCACATCGTCTGTTTGGTAGATCGCTATTGCGCTCGCCAGCTTGTCAAACGAATAAACTTCTTCAACGTGCAGGATTGCAAACCTGTCGCTGCCGGTTGCCAGTGCGACCTGCCCTGCGTCCTTCATCTTGTTAGCAGTTTGATCGTCAACATCAAGGACTATTGGCACCGTCCACGCAAGCCCATTTTTCAGCCTGCCGGTTTTTACGATGCTCTGGAAATCCTGCTCGCCAACAAACCCTTCAAGAGGGCTGAATATGCCGTCTGCGATGTTCTCGATGTCGTTCCGAAGGTCGCCGCTCACTTGGATCGCGAACATGCTGTCAGTACCGTTGTCAGAAGCGACAAACCTGTTTACAAGCTTGTCTCCGTGGGGCGGCGGAATAGAGTCAACCAACGGCATCACTGGTGGTTCTTTTTAGTTGGGTCAAAGTGGAGACCACACTCTTTTTGCGCGGTGCTTTCCCACCACCACCTGCCGGCCCTCGGGTCCTCGCCCGGCATTACCGCCCTCGTGCAGGGTTCGCAGCCTATGCTCGGGAACCCCTTGTCGTGCAACTTGTTGTAAGGGACGTTGTTCTTGTGGATATAGTCCCACACCATGTCAGACGACCAGTCGGCGAGCGGGTTTATCTTGACAATCCCGCCGTGCGAACTGTCGATCTCGAACTTTTTTGTCGTGGACCTTGTCGCCACCTGATCCCTGCGCAGGCCGGTTATCCAGCCGTCAAGGGTAGAAAGCGCGCGGTTGAGCGGGTGGACCTTTCTTATCTCGCAGCATAGCTTGCGGTTCTCCACGCTTTCGTACATCAGGTTCATGCCCCTTGACCCGATCATCTCTTCCACTTCTTTCTGATTCGGAAAATAGGCTTCAATCGGAATTCCATACCTTGCCCTAATTGCGTCCATTACGTCATACGTTTCCTGGTTAAGGCGTCCGGTTTCAAGGGTAAAGACTTTGGCCCTGCTCTTGTCTATCTTGGCCATCATATCGATAATTACGACATCCTCTGCACCAAAGCTGGAAGCAAGGGCGACTCTTGTGCCAAAAGTATCAATGGCCCACTTTAGGATTTCTTTGGCAGACTTGCTTTCAAATTCGTCTGCTAGCTTCTCAATCTGAACCGGCGTAAGTGTCATGAGGAAAATTGAGATCTAGACTCCTTATAATACTTGTTCTCAAAAAGCCACGGTTGAAATATCGCATATGAGGCAATAAAAGAAGTTGTTTATTAAGCAGTATTTTCTATATATTGTGTAACTTCATCTATTAACTATAGTGATTGCTAGGAGAGATTGGATTGTCTGATAATTTTTGGGAACACGTCGATCAATACAGGAAACTCGGTTTTGACCCTCTCCGCTGGATCCCGACCTGCTCCAACGAAGTCGACAGCCACATTCTGAAAGGCGCGCTTGCAGACGTCAAAAAGAGCAGCATCCGGGTTTATACTTCATGGTTTGACTCGTTTTACCACATCGACGGCAAGATGCCGGAACTGACAAGGCGTGTGTACAGCTTGTCAAGCCCTGTGGTGGACAAGGAAGTCGAAGTAAAGAGGGCGCTTGCAATGTTCCGCGTCCATACAGGCGCCGGCGAATACACGCCTCTGCTGTCAGATGCACTGCAGAACTTTTTCAAGGTGTTCAGTGCTAAGGTGTCGGTTTCCTGCGCGTCTGCAGTCCTTACAGAGCACCCTGACGCGCAGTTTGGGATGCTCGACTACATCGAGCTCCACAGGGGCGACAAGGTGGGGTACATGCCCGGCGTCACTTCTGCCACGCAGGTAACGGACGTGACAAGGGCGCCAGACTCGGACGTTCACAGCAACATTGCTATGACCTCTGCAATTGAATTGCTCAACCTTCTTGGCTGCGGAATACCTTCGTCGTTCAAGCTCTTCCCGGTCTATGACGCGCCGTCGGAAGAAATCCTTGACAGTATAAGGTCGAACCTTGACGCGTTCACCTCGCGCTACAACCTCGCGATGGAGGATTACAGTTCGCTCAAGATAGGCAGACTGTTCTACGGCACGAGTGCGATGGCAACCACCGCGCAAGAGCTGCCCACCAGGTACGACCAGGTAGAAGAAGGGATGGAAATCATAATTACAAACAAGTTTGGCGGCCTGCCTGCAATGAGCCTCTACACCCTTGCCCGCATGGACTCTGAAAACATTATCAAGTACGAGCAGAACGGCGTTTCGTTTGCCGGCATTACAGAGGCGAGGGACGAGGCCGTAAAGAACCTGAGCGAGCCACACTTTGCGCTTGGCAAGATAATCGCGAAATACAGCCCGGACTTTGGCGCTCCATTTGACAAGAGCGCCCACATCACGGCGGTACAACCTGTCGGACAACGGGGCGTGTTTGCGCTTGGCGCTCTTGCCGAGCTTGCAAACTCGCACTTGTTGATAAACGAGCTCCCTGTCAGGAACGCCGAAATCGCAAAGTTTGCAACCAAGGAATTCTTGGTTGACAACGCGACAGCGTCGATGAACGGCTGCCATATGATAATCGCGACAAAGGATGTCATCAGTTTGGTAATTGACGACCTGAAAAAGCACAACTTTGCCCCTGAAAGGATCGGCATTGTAGCCAAGAAAGGCGCGGCCTCGATCGCGTTCACGCAGGATGTCAGCCAGTTCGTGGCTTCAAAGGCAAAACTTGCGCGACTGACGGCGGCAAGCCCAGCACAGCAGCCGGCCGGGTGAAAAATGCCATAGTATTATTTTTAACCCGATTATAAATTGACGGATATGCATTTACCTCTAACGCGGTGACGCTGATTTCAGAGAGAGAACAACAGGGACGACACAGGCGCGGCCTCGTCGTTCAGCCTCCCCGCGCTGCAATGATAATATATCAAGATAAAGCAGGGCAGGCATGCAGGACCCAGACTGCGTCTTTTGCAAGATCGCCGGCGGCAGGATACCTGCGAGAGTCGTGATGCAGAACGACAGAGCAGTTGCGCTGCTCGACGCCTTCCCGCTCGCCGCGGGCCACACGCTCGTGATTCCAAAGTCACACTATGTCAAGGTCCAAGACATGGATGAGCAGGACGCGATGGCCGTGTTTGAAATCGCGTGGAAGGTCACCGGCGCGGTGGAGGCAGGGTCGCAGGTGGACGCTTCCACGATAGCTATCCACAACGGGAGCGAGGCGGGGCAGGAAATACCCCACGTCCACGTGCATATCGTTCCGAGGAAAAGAGGCGACGGCGCAGGCGCGATCCACTCGATGTTCAAGAGCAGGCCGAAATCAAGTGCGCAGGAGATGGACTCGCTGCGCGACAAAATTGTCGGCAACCTTTAACAACAGCCTAAATAGAAGCACCGGCGTAGTCGACCCGACGTTGCCTTCTATCCTGTGACCGGCCACAAACATAGCTACACCAGCAAGCCACATTGCAATGCCTCCAGCAAGATCGGTCTGAAGTCCTGCAAAATATCCTAGCGTCATTGCAAGGCCAGCCGCATAGAAGGGAGCGCCGATGCAGTGGAGCGCCTGATTGGCAGGATGCCTGTGAGTATTTTTTACCATCTTTATGATCGCGCTCACGCAGTACATTTGCACTGTCAACTGATAATGCTTTCTACAATCCCCGGGATTTCTGAAAGGCGCGCTATCGTGTATGCGGGACGTTCGCATTCTTGTACCGGCACCTGTAGCGCGAAAAGTGAATTCGTCGCTCTGATGGTGGTCATGCCAAGCGTGTTGGCCGGGCAAATGTCGGTGTCAAGCCTGTCGCCCACCATTATACAGTCTTTCGCAGGGCGCCCTGCATGCTTCATTGCGAGCTCGAAAATCCGGGGGTCGGGCTTTTTCATTTTCATGGACGATGATATCGCCTGCACCCTGAAGAACCTGCCAAACCCGGACTTTTCCAGCAAGTCTAGTATGTCCTCAAACTGGTTGGCTATCAACCCCATTTCGCAGTGCTTCGAGAGCGCCTGCAGCGTGGGCTCTGCATCGTCGAAAAACCGGAACAGGTCGCGCCTGCCCTCCTTTATCTGGGGCTCGAGCCTGCCTGCAATCACCTTTTCATAGCCGGGAGGCGACAGCATCCTGCACACCTCGATTACCAGCTCCTTTACGCTGCCGTGCCCTATCCTGCGGTCGCGGATTACGCTGTCGCGCACCGCGCGGTAGTTGCGCTGGTCAATCCTCGCGCCAAAGCCATTCAGGAGCTCTAGAAACTTTTGATCAAAGTGGGCAATAAAGTCCCACTCGTCGACGAGGGTCTGGCCAAGGTCGAAGAATAAGAACGGCCTGCGCATCCACACATCTGAACGCGCGACTGTTATTCTGTCTTTCTCCTAGGCGGGAACACTTTAAATATCATCCTTCGCTTTCACGCCTTGTCTAACTGATGAAAAGAGACTACGACATTATTGTGGCAGGCGGCGGCCTCGCCGGCCTTATCGTGGCGTCGTCG